>JBPCJV010000045.1:0-4690 GCA_051004925.1 Acidimicrobiales bacterium
CGACGACGCCCGAGCGGTGGCTGCGGCCATCCCGGCCTCGCGCTTCGCCGCCGCCCTGGCCGGCATCCTCCCGACGGTCGGACGACGATGAAGGCTCCGGCGGCGATCTCGCGGGTGCATGACCGGCTGCCCGACACGGACAGCTTCACCAGTCCCCTGCACAGCGAACGCACCGCCGCCATCCTCGGCCTGGCCCTGGGGATCTGCTTCACCATCACCTTCGTCACCGGCCTCATCTCGCACTTCCGCCAGCGCCCGCCGGCCTGGCTCACCATCCCCCCCCGTCCCGCCGGGTTCTACCGCATCACCCAGGGCCTCCACGTCATCACCGGCGTGGCCTCGATCCCGCTGCTGCTGGGCAAGCTCTGGACCGTCTACCCGCACTTCTGGGGCCGCCCCGCGGTGCGCGACGTGGCCCACGCAGTGGAGCGCATCAGCCTGCTGCCCCTCGTCGGCGGCAGCCTGTTCATGCTGTTCACCGGCACCATCAACGTGGCCCGGTGGTACCAGCCGATGCCGTTCTTCTTCACCGTCGCCCACTACTGGGCCTCCTACATCCTCATCGGTTCGCTGATCGTGCACATCGGCGCCAAGGCCGCCACCACCCGCCTGGCCCTCTCCAGCCGGAGCCCCGACCGGGCCGTCGCCCCGGAGGACAACGGCGCCTTGGGCCGGCGCGGCTTCCTCGCCACCATCGCAGCCACGTCCGTGGCCCTGGTGGTCACCACCGCCGGGCAGACCTTCAGGCCCCTGCGGCGCCTCGGCCTGCTCGCCCCACGCGACCCCGATATCGGGTCACAGGGGATGCCCGTCAACCGGCCGGCGGTCGAGGCCGCGGTCACCGACCTGGCTCGCGACCCCAACTTCGGGCTCACCGTCGATGGCCAGGTGCGGCGTCCCCTAAGCCTCTCGGTGGACGAGCTGGCGGCCATGGCCCAGCACGAGGCCACCCTGCCCATCTCGTGCGTGGAGGGCTGGAGCGCGTCGGCCACCTGGCGCGGCGTGCGGGTGCGCGACCTGCTGTCTGCCGCCGGCGCCGCCGACGACGCCTCGGTGCGGGTCGAGTCGCTGGAGCCCCAGGGCGCCTACCGGTCGTGCAACCTCAACCACCTCCACGCCGGCGACGCCGACACGCTGCTGGCCCTCGAGATCAACGGCGAGGTCCTGAACCTCGACCACGGCTACCCCGTCCGCCTCATCGCCCCCAACCGCCCAGGCGTGCTCCAGACCAAGTGGGTCAGCCAGCTGGTCATCACGTGAGCGATTCGACGGCGCCTAGCGACCAGGGACGCGCTTCGGGCGGCCCGCTGTTCTGGGCCGGAGTGGTCGTCGGCTGGGTGGTCATGGTCATCGGCGTCCGGGGGCTCCTCGACGAGAACGAGGCCTCCAGCCCCTCCGCCGTGGGCCGCCTGTTCGTGGAGGCCGCCCTCATCCACGACCTGCTGCTCGCCCCCATCGTCTGCGGCCTGGGCGTGCTGATCGCCCGGTTCCTCAAGCCGCCGTTGCGCGCCATCGTGGGGGGAGGGCTGATCGCCAGCGCCATCATCGCCCTCTACAGCTTTCCCTTCGTGCGGGGCTACGGCCGCTCGCCCAACCTGCCGAGTGCCCTTCCGGTGAACTACGGCCGGGGGTTGGCCATCATCCTGGCGGGGATCTGGTTGGTGGTGATCGCCCTGTCCGTCTGGGCGATGCGACGCAGCCGGTCGGTCGGCTGACCTCCCCGCCCACCACCTGGCGCGACATACAGCGGCCACCGTTGGGCCACAGTGGTTCGGTGACGACCGGGGATCATGATGTCGGTGTCGCTCTCGAGGTGCGCGGCCTCTGTCACAGCTACCGCTCGGCCGAGGGACGGCTGCGGGTGCTCGACGGCATCGACATGACCGTGGCCCCCAACGGCTACGCCGCCGTCACCGGCTCGTCGGGCGCGGGCAAGACGACCCTGCTGGCCATCCTGGGCGGGTTGGAGCGGGCCCAGGCCGGACGGGTCGAGGTGGGCGGGCACGACATCGCCGGACTGGCCGGCAACGAGCTGGCCGCCTACCGCCGCACCACGGTCGGGTTCGTGTTCCAGCACTTCGGCCTCCTCGACACCCTGACCGCCACCGAGAACGTGGAGCTGGCCGCCACCCTTTCGGGACTGTCGCCCCGGCGGCGGCGGGCCCGGGCGGCCGAGGTGCTCGCCTCGCTGGGACTGACCTCCCGGGCGCGTCACCGTCCGGCCCAGCTGTCCGGCGGCGAGCGTCAGCGGGTGGCCATCGCCCGGGCCCTGGTCAACCGGCCCCGCCTCCTCCTGGCCGACGAGCCGACAGGAAATCTCGACGACGAATCCGCCGCCGGCGTCGTCGCCCTGCTCGAGAGGCTGCGGTTCGAGCACGGCTGCACGCTGGTGGTCGTGACCCACGACCAGGACCTGGCAGCCAGGGCCGAACAGCGCTTCCGCATCACCGATGGACGGGTCCTGGCCGCGGAGGTGCGGCGGTGACCTGGCGCGACGCCGCCGTGCTGGCCGTGAAGAACCTCCGGCGCCGCCTCGGGCGGTCCATCCTCACCGTTCTGGCCGTGGCCCTGGCCGCCACGCTCCTCACCGCCCTCGTGGCCATCGCCGGCACCGCCCGCACGAGGGTGCTCAACGAGCTGGCCGACGGGGGGCCGCTGGCGGGGATCAAGGTGGCGGCGGCCGAAGCCGACCCCGGCCAGGTCGACGACGACGACGCCCGCCCGGGTCCCCCCAAGGATCTCGACGAGGCAGCCCGCACCCGGATCGCCGGCCTGCCCGACGTGGCCTCGGTGGTCCCCGTGGTCTCGAGCCAGATGCTCGTCGTCGCCCCCGACCCGCCCGTGCAGGCCGACGTCCTGGCTCGCCTCCCGGCCGCGCCGGCCACGACGGCAACCACCTCCCCCGACGGCCTCTCCCCCGACGGGACCTCGGCCTCCGGCGCCCCCAGCCCGTTCAGCGAGACGCTGGTGGGCGTCGACCTGGCCCGGGCCGACCAGCTCCCGGTCACCGTGCTGGCGGGAAGGCTGCCCGGCGCCGGCTCCCTCGTGGAGGTCGACGTCACCCAGGGCTACCTCGAACGACTGGGCCTCACGAAGGACCAGGCCGCCGCCGTCGTCGGCACCCAGATCACGATGGGCGCCCCCCGCATCTTCGACACCGGCGACCAGCCGCGGTTCCGAGGCCGCTGGGTCAAGGCCACCGTGGTGGGAGTCGTCGCCCAGGAGGCGGCGCCGGGCCAGCTGTTCGGCTCCATCGAGTCGGCCCGCCTCGCCCAGGCGTGGACGGCGGCGGGGGGCACGGGGAACGGCCGGCTGGAGATACCCACCTCGCCCTACAGCGGCCTGTTCGTGGTGGCCCGGGGCATCGACAGCATCAGTAGCGTCCGCCAGGCCATCACCGACGTGGGTTTCGCCACCACCGCGCCCGAGAACCTCATCGCGGCCGTCCAGCGCTACCTCCGGGTGGTGGAGATCGTTCTGGCGGCCATCGGCCTCATCGCCCTGGTCATCGCCTCGCTCGGCATCACCAACGCCCTGTTCGCCTCGGTGCGCGAGCGACGGCGTGAGATCGGCGTGCTCAAGGCCATCGGCGCGCGCGACCGCGACGTGATGCGGGTGTTCCTCCTCGACGCGTCGGTTCTGGGCTTCGCCGGTGGGCTCGTCGGCACCGTGGCCGGGTTCGCCACGGCCTACGGCGTGAGCCAGGTCGTCAACCGCTACCTGGCCGACCAGGGACTGGCCGGGGTCGACCTGGGTGTGCCCCTGCCGATCCTGGCCGCCTCGGTGGTCGGGTCCACACTGCTCGCCCTCGGCGCCGGGGCCCTTCCCGCCCGCCGGGCCGCCCACCTACCGGCGCGCGACGCCATGGAGGCCATGTGACCGAAGGTCCGGTGACTGAGAGTCCGGTGAGAAAACTCGCGGTTGCGCTCGCGCTCGCGCTCGTCCTGGCCCTGGTCGCCGGCGCCTGCTCGTTGCCGTCGCCGGAAGGCCTTCCGCCGCCGGCCGCGCCCGAGGGGACACCGATCGTGTACGTCGCCGTGGGAGCCAGCGAGACGGTCGGCTTCGGCAGCGACGAGCCCCTGCGCGACAGCTGGCCCCGGGTGCTGTTCCGCACCGCCCTTCCCCCCTCCGCGGTCTTCGTCAACATGGGCATTCCCGGAGCCACGGTCGCCCGGGCCCTGCGCGACGAGCTTCCCCAGGCGCGCACCGTGCGGCCCGCGCTGGCGACGGTGTGGCTCAACGTCAACGACCTCGTCTCCGGTGTCGCGCCGCAGGACTTCGAGCGCGACCTCACCACCCTCGTGCGGGAGCTCCGGGGCGGCGGCGCCACCCGGGTGCTGGTGGCCAACGTCCCGCCCCTCGATGCCCTGCCCGCCTACCTCGACTGCCGCGCCGGTCGCAACCGCTGCGGGCCCGAGTCCGACCTGCCGACCCCCGAGGTGCTCAACCAGGCCGTCGACGACTACAACGCGGCCACCGCCCGGGTGGCCGAGCGCGAGGGCGCGCAGGTGGTCGACCTCCACGCCCTCGGCCTGGCCGCCCGCCAGGACGGCACCAGCGCGTCACTCGTGAGCAACGACGGCTTCCACCCCAGCACGGCCGGGCACGAGGCGGTGGCCAGGGCCTTTGCCGACGCCCTCGATCAGAGGGGCCCGCTGGTCCCCAACGGCTAGGGGCCCGAGCGGCGCTC
>JBPCJV010000046.1:0-8350 GCA_051004925.1 Acidimicrobiales bacterium
CACCAGAACGACGCCCGGACACTCAGGGGCCGGGGACGACCTCGGCGGCCGTTCTGGCTCCCTCGACGCGGAGCCAGTCGACCAGGTCGTGGGCCTCGCTGCGGATGGCGGCGTCGAGGGGCGTCAGGCCGTCCCACGTCGAGACCCAGTCGCGGCCGGCGCCGCGCCCCAGGAGGTACTCGGCCGTCGCCCGCTGGCCGCCGTGGCAGGCGTACCAGAACGCCTCGGTCGTCTCCTCGGGCGTCGGAGGCCCGGGTTGCGCCCACACCGACTCGACGCGGTCGGCCAGGCCCAGCGCCGCCGCCTCGCGCAGGGGAACGTTCGCTCCCCGCTCGACCAGGCGCCGGGCCGCGTGCCACTGCCCGAAGGCCACGGCGTCGGAGAGAGCGGTCCCTCCCGCGATGACCGCACCGGCGGCCTCGATGTCGGCGCCGGCATCGAGCAGGGCGTCGAGCACCTCGACGTCGTCGCTGCTCGCCGCCCAGTGCAGCGCCGTCTCGTGGTGCTGGCCGTCGAACCGGGCGTCCACCTCGGCCCCTGCGGCCACGAGCACGGCCACGCTGGCGGCACCGTTCGGGAGGTGACCCGGCCAGTCGGTGACCACATGCAGCAACGACCGGGTGTCGGTGCACCAAGGGACGGCATTGCCGACGCGCGCCTGGGCCAAGGCGGGGTGCTCGGAGAGCAGGAGGCGGAGGGAATCGACATCACCCGTCCGGATGGCCGCGACCAGGGCACCCACAGGGTCGTCCTCGTGAGAGGTCTGCGACCCTTCCATGGGGCTACCTCTACCACTGAAGGAGGATCGGCAGGGCCGGGTGCCGACGGTGGGGCGTAGTTTGTCCGGATGCGCACCGTGACACGGCAGGCCGCGGCCGACGACGGCACGCCGATCGGCTACCAGCTGACCGGCAACGGTCCGGCGGTGCTGTTCGTGCACGGCGCCGCCGCCGACGCCCGCCAGTGGGACAAGGTCGTGCCGCTGCTCGCCCCCCGTTTCAGCGTCGTGGCCATGGACCGGCGGGGCCGGGGTGCGAGCGGGCCCATCGGCGCCTCCCACTCGATGGAGACCGAGATCGCCGACGTGGCGACCGTCGTGCGGGCCCTCGACCGGCCCGTGCACCTGGTGGGTCACTCGTCGGGGGCACGGTTCGCGCTCCACGCCGCCCTCGACCTGCCCGACCTGGCCAGCCTCACCCTCTACGAGCCCCCTGCGCCGGAGACCTTCGCCGACGGTGTCCTGGAGAAGATGGCCGAGCTCGAGGCCGCGGAGGACCGCGAAGGGGTCCTGCGGATGTTCCTGGTCGACATCGCCGACAACGACGAGGAGGCCTTCGTCTTCATCCAGCGCCGCCCCATCTGGCCGATCATGGTGGACAACGCCCTGACCCTTTCGGCCGAGTTGACGGCCGTGCGCGACTACCGCTTCGACGCGTCCGCCTTCGCGGATCTCGAGGTGCCCACCCTGTGCCTGCTGGGCCAGCTCAGCGGGCCCGAGCTGAAGAGGGCGGCCGCCGAGGTCGTCGACGCCCTGCCCAACGCCAGGACCGCCACCCTTGCGGGCCAGGCCCACGGAGCGATGATCAGCGCCCCGAAGCTTTTCGCCGCCGAGATCCGCCGCTTCTTCGACGTCGTCGACGCCTGAGGTCGCCTGAGCCGAACCCCTGAGCCGCTCCTGAGCCGAGCTCAGGCGGTGCGGGTGATCTCCACGCTCACCGACAGTGCGTCGGCGGGGGCGCCGTGGTACACGCCCCGCAGCGGGCTGACGTCGCCGTAGTCTCGACCGCGCCCGACGGCCACGTGGCGCTCGTTCACCGGTTGGAGGTGGGTGGGGTCGAAACCCCACCAGTCGCCGGTCCACGCCTGCACCCAGGCATGGCTCTCGCCACTGGTTGTCGTACCGACCTCACCGTCGGACGACGGGTACAGGTACCCGGAGACGTAGCGGCAGGGAATCCCCATGCTCCTGAGCACGGCGAGGGTGAGATGGGTGAAGTCCTGGCACACCCCGGTGCCGATGCGCAGGGCGTCGGCCGCAGTGGTCGTGACGTCGGTGGTCCCCTTCGCGTACGCCAGGCGGTCGTGCACCCAGCCGGCGGCGGCCTCGACGGCTTCCACCGGCGTACGCCTGTCGTCGGGCTCGGGGCCGATCCCGGTCAGGGCGGGCACGTAGACGGTGGGGCTCAGCAACTCGGCGAAGCGGTCGACCACGGGGTCGCTGGCCAGGTCGTCCCAGCCCGCCGAGGTGGCAGGGGCGATGTCAGGCGACGTCTCCACGACCGACGTACCGATGACCGACAGCTCGGTGTGGGGTTCGTGCACGTCGAAGGCGTCGACCAGGGTCCCCCAGTAGTCCCAGTAGCGGTAGGTGCGGGTGGCCGGGGTCACGCTCACCGAGGTTTCCATGGCCACCTGGCGGTCGGTGCTGAGGGGCGTCACCCGGGCCTCGTTGTACGACGAGTGAACTTCGCCCCGGTAGCGGTACCCGGTGGTGTGCCGGATGCGCAGTTCCCACGTCAAGGCTTGCTCACGTTGCTTACGCGTTCGCGGCGCCACTCGACCGGCGCGCTCTGCTCGAAGAAGCGGCGGGCGACTGCCGCCCCGGCCTCGGCGCAGGCGGCCTGGAGGGACCTCAGGTGGGCAGGTACGTCCGCCATCAACTCGCGCACGCTGGCGAACTCCAGCTCGTTGCGAGCCCTGCCGAGGATGCGGCGGGCCTCGTCCTCTTGGCCGGCCCTGCCCGTGCTCGGCCCGAGCTCGGCGAGGCGGCGTTCGGCCAGGCCCAGGGCGAAGAACGCCGAGCGGGGGAACAGCCGGTCGAGCAGGAGGAACTCCGCGACCAGCGATGAGTCCACGCCCCGCTTGTAGGTGCGCAGGAAGGCCTCGTGGGCCGAGCACGAGCGCAGCGTGGTCACCCAGTTGGGGTTGCCCGAGGGGTCGCAGAACCCGGCGAGAAGGAGCCGGGCGGTCATGTCGACCCGTTCGAGGCAGCGTCCTAGCACCAGGAATCGCCAGCCGTCGTCGCGGGCCATGGTGGAGTCGCCCAGGCCGGCGAGCATGGCCGATCGCTCCTTCACGAACTGGAAGAACACGTGGGGGCCGAGTTCGGCGGCCGCCCCCCGTTGGCCCGGGAGGGCGACCCACGTGGCGTTGAGGCACTCCCACATCTCGGTGGACAGCACCTCGCGGGCGCCGCGGGCGTTCTCGCGCGCCGCGCTCAGGGAGCCCAAGATGGAGCAGGCGTCGGACGCCTCGAAGCCGAGGAGGTCGACGACCCGCTGGGTGTCGAGGATGCCCTCGGGGGGCGTGGTCCCCATGACCCCGAGCAGCACGCGGCACGCCGTCTCCTCGCTGACGGTGGGGTCCTCGAGGATGTGGTGCACGTGGACGTCGAGGATCCGGGCGGTGTCCTCGGCCCGCTCCACGTAGCGGCCCACCCAGTACAGCGACTCGGCGATGCGGCTCAGCACGGGGCGCTCCGCCGGCTGAGGATGCGGCGCGTGGCGGCGCCGGCCTGTTGTTGCTGGGCGGCCTGGGCCACGGCCGGCCCCGGGTCGGGGCGGGGGCCGGTACGCAACTCGGTGATGGTCGGTTCGACGCCCGGGTCAACGGACGGCGGTATCTGTCGCTGCCCGTCGCCGGCGAGCACCCATGTGTCCTTGCTGCCGCCCCCCTGACTGGAGTTGACGACCATGCTGCCCTCGGGCAGGGCGACCCGGGTGAGGCCCCCGGGAACGACCCAGACCCGATCGCCGTCGTTGACCGCGAAGGGGCGCAGGTCGAGGTGTCGGGCACGGAGGCGGTCGCCCACATGGGTGGGCGCGGTGGACAGGTCGACCGTCTCCTGGGCGATCCAGCCGCGGGGGTTGGCCGTCAGCGTGGCCGCCGCCTGGGCCAGCTCGGCGTCGGTGGCGGTGTTGCCGATGAGCAGGCCCTTTCCCCCCGAGGCGTCCACCGGCTTGATCACGAGCCGGTCGAGCCGTGCGAGGGCGACCTCGAGCTGGTCGGGGTCCTCCAGCCGGTAGGTGGGCACGTTGGGGAGGATGGGCGTCTCGCCCAGGTAGTAGTCGATCATGGCAGGCACGTAGGTGTAGACGAGCTTGTCGTCGGCTACGCCGTTCCCCACTGCGTTGGCGATGGTGACGTTGCCGGCCCGGGCCGCGTTGAGGATGCCGGGACACCCCAGCCTGGAGTCGGTGCGGAACTGCAGCGGGTCGAGGAAGTCGTCGTCGACCCGGCGGTACACGACGTCGACGCGCTGCTCGCCCGTTGTGCTGCGCATGTACACGTGGTTTCCGCGGCAGACGAGGTCGCGTCCCTCGACCAACTCCACACCCATCTGCCGGGCGAGGAACGTGTGCTCGAAGTAGGCGGCGTTGTAGACCCCCGGGGTGAGCACCACGACGGTGGGGTCGGCCGCACCCGTCGGGGCGCCGGCCTTGAGGGCCTCGAGCAGGCGGGCGGGATAGCTGTCGACGGGGCGGACCCGGTGACTGGCGAACAGTTCGGGGAAGACCCGCGACATGGTGCGACGGTTCTCGACCACGTAGGAGATGCCGGAGGGACAGCGCAGGTTGTCCTCGAGCACGCAGAAGCGCCCGTCGGTACCCCGCACCACGTCGATGCCGGCCACGTGGATACGGACGCCGTTGGGCGGCTGCACGCCCACGGCCGGGCGGTGGTAGTGCGGGGAGCTGGTGATCAGGGCCGCGGGCACCACCCGGTCGGCCAGGATCTTGCCGACGCCGTAGATGTCGTCGAGGAACGCCTCCAGCGCCTGGACCCGCTGGGCCACACCGCTTTCCAGCAGCGCCCACTCGTCGGGGGCGAGGATGCGGGGCACCAGGTCGAGGGGGAAGGGCCGCTCCTCGCCCGAGAAGGATAAGTTGATGCCCTGTTCGCGGAAGGCCCGGTCGCGGGCCGCGCAGCGGCGCTCGAAGTCGTCCTGGGAGAGGGACTGCAGGGTCTCGTGGAGGGAGGCGCACGCCCGGCGGGGCACACCGGGCGACTCGAACAGCTCGTCCCAGGTGGTGGTGTCGTAGTCGTCCAGCAGGTCGCCCACGACCTCCATGAATAGCATCCCGGTGTTTCACCCCGGTTACCTTGGGGTGCCGTCGGGACCCTCCCGACGGTCGAGTTCACACGGCCGTGACATGCCGGCAGCCCGTCGTTCACGAGTGGGGGCGACACTGCCGGGGGGCCGCTGGCCGCCGTCGCCGGAGGATGCCCACGTTGCTGGTCAGGATCGGTTGCCATTTCGACCACGTCGCCCCGGGGGCCACGCCCAGCCTGTGGCAGGTGCGGCCGCGTCCCGACGGGCTTCACCGCGTCGAGACCGAGACGTGGGAGACGCCGGCTCCCGCCCGTTCCTATGTCGACGCCCACGGGAACCTCTGCGACCGCATGACCCTCCCGCCCGGACCTTCGACGCTCCGGTACGACGCGGTTGTCGAGGTGCCGGCGGCGTTCGACGAGGCCGACGAATCGGCGGCCCAGGCGCCGATCGAGGAACTTCCCGACGAGGCCTTCGTCTACCTCCTGCCCAGCCGCTTCTGTTGGCCCGACGTGCTTTACGACCAGGCGTGGGAGCTGTTCGGCGATACCGAGCCCGGGTGGGCGCGGGCACAGGCCGTATCCGACTGGGTGCACGAGAACATCCGCTACGAGGTCGGGGCGAGCACACCTCTCACCACCGCGTACGACGTGTGGCAGTCACGCACCGGCGTGTGCCGCGACCTCACCCAACTGGGGATGACGCTCTGCCGCGCTCTCAACATCCCGACCCGCTACGTGGGCGGCTACCTTCCCGACATCGGCGTGACGCCGCCCGACCTGCCCATGGACTTCTGCTCGTGGTACGAGGTGTGGCTGGGCGGGCGCTGGTGGACGTTCGACCCCCGCAACAACGAGCCCCGCACCGGACGCGTGGTGATCGCCCGAGGGCGCGACGCCCTCGACGCCGCCATGGTGACCATCTGGGGTGCGGCCGAGCTCAAGGTTATGACCGTGTGGGCCGACGAGGTCGGCGATGACGCCTGAGTCCTTCATCGCCGTGTCGGTCGATGGCGAACTGTCGGGCAGAGCCGATGAGGAGGAGACCTTCTACCAGCTCTCCCAGACGTTCACCTACGACTACGACGCACCCGTGCGCGAGCTGCGCCACCGCCTGATGGTCGTGCCCCGCGCCGTGCACGGGGGACAGCGGCGCCTCGAGCACGGGGTGACGGTGAGTGGCAGCCCCGCCCTCGTCTCCGTGGCGTCGGACGAGTTCGGCAACCACGTCGTCGACGTGCGGGCCACGACGGTGGCCGAGACGATCTGCTTCGAGGTCTGGGCCCGGGTGCGCCGCAGCGGGCCCGGCGGTGTGACCACCCTCCCTCCCTCGTCCATCGGAGACGGCCGCCTCCTCGCCCCTACGCCGCTGACCGAGGCCGACGCCGTCCTCGCGGATGCGGCCGCCGACCTGGTGTCGTCGGTGCGTTCGCTGGTCGGTCCCTCGCCCCGGCCGGGCCCGCTTGTCGGGGGACTGGAGGTCGCCGAACGGGCCTGCGCCTGGGCACACCGGGCGCTCACCTACACCTACGACGTGACCGACGTGCGTACCTCCGCCGCCGAGGCCGTGGCCGGGGGACGGGGCGTGTGCCAGGACTTTGCCCACTTGATGATCGCCCTGTGCCGGGCGGCCGGGCTCCCGGCGCGCTATGTCTCGGGGCACCTGGTGGGCGAGGGGGGTTCCCACGCCTGGGTCGAGGTGATGGTGCCCGACTCCACCCGGCCCGAGTGCACCGTGGCCGTCGCCTTCGATCCCACCCACGACCGGCGCGCCGGTCAGGGCTATCTCACCGTGGCCGTCGGTCGCGACTACCCCGACGTGGCACCCACGTCGGGCACCTTCGAGGGCCGGGGCCCGGGGTCGCTGACCACGAGGAAGCGCCTGGTGGCGATGAGCTGAGGGGCAACGAAGATGAGGCACAGGCGAAGCGTCGTCATCGCCGGCGCTCACGAGCTGTCCCTCTCGCCGTGAGCGGGGTGGGGCCTCGACGCGAGTGCCGTCAGCCGTCGGCCGAGCGAACGCGTCGACGAGCTCTCGTTCTACGGCGACGGTACGGGGGGCCAGTGGACGGCTGTCCTGTCCGAGCTGGCTCAGGGCCACCTCCTCGGCGGTGACCCACCTACTCCGGGTGGTTCTCGTGGGTCAGGGCCTCAAGGTCCACCATCTCGGCCACCTCCGTGGCGACGGGATTGGATAGATCCACACCCACGGACGACATTTTCGAGACGATGTTTGGGACGGGCGACAGACCCTGGGTCCTGCCTGTCGCCCGCCTCTATCGGTAAGACCTAGGCCAGCAACATGGCCGACGTGTAGCCCCATTCGTTGCTGTTCCAGTTGGTGTTGCCGTTGAATGTGAGGCCGCAGAGCCCGACGCTGTAGGTGCCAGCCGGCAGCCCGCTGATCACCGCGGACATACCCATCGGAGTCCGAGTCCCCGCACCGGCGGTGAGGCCGAGCTGGCCGCCTCCGACACTCACGAGGGCTCCCCCCTCTGGCTGGCGGCAGATCAACAGGGTAAGACTGTTGGCCCCTACGGTCGATCCGAGCGCACGACTGGAGTCCACAAAGACCTTTTGGCCTGCGGCGACCGACACGGACGCCGGGCTGGTGAGGAAGGCCAACGTGCCGCTGGGGTTCGGGCCGCCGCCGCTGGTGAATGTCGATGCGACGACGCCGGACGGGCCGATGGGGCCGGGGGGTCCCTGTGATCCGGTGAGGCCCTGGGGGCCGGTGGGACCGGCAGGCCCGGTGGGACCGGCAGGTCCGGCGGGCCCTTGCAGTCCGGTGGGGCCGGCGGGGCCGGTCTGGTTCCACTTGATCTGCGTCTCGCCCGGGTAGGTAACCGTCTTCGGCTTGCACTTGACCCCGGCCTCGGCGTCGATGATGCGGACGGTACCGGTCTTGTTCGCGTAGCAGCCGGTAATGTTGCCGTCGGAGCCGGGTATGGCGGCGAATGCGACCCCCCCGAGCCCAACGGCGAGGCCGACTCCCGCGGCCACCATCATCTTCGATGGTGTGCGGAACCTGTTGAAACGTGGGTGTGTCACTGGTCCTCCCCTGACCTCTCTGAATGATCGCCCGCTGACCGTGATCCTCCTCCTCCGGTTGTCCCGCCAACCAGGGACTGGTGTCCCTTTCCGGCCGGGACATTTCGGCACGTCGCCGGTCATCGCAGCGGCTGAAGCCCCACTGGGAGCGGAGGCGCTGGATGCTCACCGGGTCACCTCCGGCCCGTCGATGCCCTCGGCCCGATCAGGCTGGGGCATGCCGGCATAGGAGATGCGGGCCTCGAGC
>JBPCJV010000047.1:0-6146 GCA_051004925.1 Acidimicrobiales bacterium
CTGCCACCGATCCGGGTCCTCGACGCCCGCAATGCCACCGGGGGGGGCGGCGCATCGCAGGGGCCGATCGCGGCCGACCGGCTGATCGTGCTGCGCCTGGCGGGCGCGGCGGGCGTGGCCGCCGACGCCACCGGTGTGCTGGTCACCCTCACCGTGATCGACGCCGACTACGGGGGCTTTCTCACCGCGTACCCCACCGACGGCACCACGGGCCAGGCCTTCCCGCACCTGCATTTCGCCGACGACGGTCGCCCCGTCGCGAGCACCGTGCTCTGTGCCCTCGGGCGCGGACGCGGCTCGGGCCGGCTGAGCCTGCACCTCTCACCCGGACCGCGGCGCACCGGGGCCCAGGTGATTGTCGACGTCGGCGGCTACCTCGTGCCGGATTAGGAAACGGCTGCCGTGGCTACGAGCGGCCCGCAGTGCGCTTGAACACGGCGTCGTCGCGGAAAACCAGGACCTTCTCCAGGCGCACCGCCGTTCCCGAGTCGGGATCGGAGACGAAGTGGACCTCGTCGACCAGGGCCCGCATCAGCTCGATACCCCGGCCCCGCTCGGAGCGTGGGTCGCTGGGAGCCCCACTCAGCGACGAATCGAATCCCCGGCCCGTGTCGACGACGCTGATCCCGCAGCGCTCGTCGGAGATCTCCACCTTCACCTCGTACTCGTCACCGGGACCAGAGTGGTCGACCACGTTGGTGCAGGCCTCGCTCTGGGCCACCTCGATGTCGTGGATGCAGCTCTCGTCCACGCCGATCTCGCGCAGGGCGTCCCTCACGATGTGGCGCGCAACCGGGATGCTGTAGTCGTCCCGGGGGAGAAAGACAGCCAGAACGAGTTGCATCGCTCTCACCGGCCCTTCGCGATGCCGCCGCGCTGGTGGACGCAAATCGGCGCTCTCGATCTCTCGACGTCAACGAACTTCTGGCGAAACGAACTGCTGGCGAAACCGGTGCGCGGCTTCACACTGTCGAGATAGGGCTTCCCCGCATGTTCACGCTTCAACCACCTGAGTCGCCGAACCCCCGACAGACGGCGTCTAGCCTGCGGGGGAATGAGCCCGGACGAGGCGCCGTCGGGCGAGGTGGCCGGCTCTGCTGGGGCCGTCCGGCTAGGGCGCTCCGCGCTGGTCATGGCTGTGGGCACCGCCCTCTCCCGTGTCACGGGGATGGGCCGGCTCGCGGCCCTGGCCTTCGCCCTGGGGGTGACCGAGTCGCGCCTCGCCGACTCGTTCAACCTCGCCAACACCATGCCCACGGTGATCTACGAGCTCGTCCTCGGCGGGGTGTTCAGCTCGGTGTTCATCCCCGTCGTCGTGCAGGAGCTCAGGACCCGTCCCCACGACGAGGCCTGGCGGTCGGTGTCGGCCCTGGTCAGCGTGTCGCTGGTCGTGCTCGTCGCCCTCAGCGCCCTGGGCGTGCTGCTCGCCCCGCTGATCATCGACCTGTTCAGCCTTCGCGCATCGGGCGCCGAGGCCGCCAACCAGCGGGAGCTGGCCACCTTCTTCCTCCGCATCTTCGCCCCGCAGGTGGCCTTCTACGGGCTGGCCGCCATCGCCGGGGCCCTGCTCAACGCCCACAACCGCTTCGCCGTTCCCATGTTCGCCCCGGTGCTGAACAACCTGGTGGCCATCGCCGCATGCCTGGCCTTCGCCGCCGTGGTCCACGGCACGCCCACCGACGCATCCGGTGGCTCGCAGATGGGGTCACGGACCCTCCTGGCCGTCGGCACCACCCTGGGTGTGGCCGTCATGGCCCTGGTCCAGTGGCCCTTCGTTCGCCGCCTGCCCGGACGCCTGCGGCTGCGCGTCGACTTCCGCCACCCGCTCGTGCGCAGGCTGGCCCGCCTGTCGGCCTGGACCATCGCCTACGTGGTGATCAACCAGATCGGCCTGGCCGTCATCCTCGTCCTGGCCGGCGGGGTCCAGGGGGGCATCTCCGCCTTCACCATCGCCTTCGCCTTCTTCCAGCTCCCCTACGGGATCGTGGCCGTCTCCGTCATGACCGCCCTGGTGCCCACCCTGGCGGCACGCCACGTCGAGGGCGACGACGACGGCTTCCGGTCGTTCCTGGCCGGAGGGCTGCGGGCCACCTTCCTGGTGCTCGTTCCCGCCACGGCCGGCTACCTGGGGCTCTCTCGCCCGCTCATCCAGACGCTGCTCGAACACGGGGTGACCAGCCCGGCCAGCACCCCCGTCGTGGCGTCGGTGCTCGAGATGTTCGCCATCGGGCTGGTGCCGTTCTCGGCCTTCCTGGTGCTGCTCCGGGCCTTCTACGCCCGCCAGGACGCCAAGACGCCCGTTGCCATCAACGTGGCCTCGACGGGCAGCGAGATCGTCTTCGCCGTGGTCCTGTTCCGCCATCTCGAGGTGCGGGGCCTGGCCTTGGCGCACTCGCTGTCCTATGTGGTGGCGGCCCTGGTGGCGGCCACCGTGCTCGGCCGGCGGATCGGGGGCCTGGAGGCGCGTCGGACCCTGCGGGAGCTGGGGAAGGTGACGGCGGCGACGCTCGTGGCCACGGGCGCCATGCTCGCAACCCGGGAAGCGGTGGACGCCGTGGTGGGGCCCGGGGCGGGTCGGGGCCTGGCCGAGCTGGTGGCGGCCGGCGGGGCGGGAGCGGTGGTGTTCCTCGTCGTGGCCAGAGCCGTCGGCACCGAGGACCTGGCCCGGCTGGCCGACCTGCTGCCCGGGCGGCGGCGGGCACCCCTATCACCCCCGCCGGACTGAGCGCGGGGGTGTGATGACTGGGCGGAAAGTGTCGAGTATCCTTACGGAGTGGTAGTGGCGCGGGAACCCGACTTGTTGGACTGCGGCTTGACGGGGCGCGTCCGATGAGCTGGGCCAGACGGCATCCCGTCATCCTCATCTCCGTCATCACCGCGATCGTGGCCGTCTCGGGCACGGCCGCCTGGGCCGTCAACTACGACTCGAACACGTCGAAGACCCTCCTCCCCGACACCGTCGTCGGCGGGGTGAAGGTGGGCGGCTTCCAGGGGGCCCAGGCCGTCGGCGCCGTCCGGGCCGCGATCGAAGACCCCCTGCACCGCAAGATCACGGTCCAGACCGAGACGTTCACCACCCAGACCACCGCCTGGGACCTCGGGCTCCAGGTCGACGTGCCCAAGGCGGTCGACGAGGCCATGGGCCACTCCACCAAGGGCAACATGTTCCAGAGGGTCTGGCGGCGGATCTTCGGCAACCCGACCACGACGGTCAACGTGGGCCCGGTCTGGGGTGCCGGAACCGTCTCCACCGTCCTCGACCAGGCGGCCGAAGCGGTCAACAAGGAACCCGTCAACGCCAAGATCGACACGTCGACGGGCTTCGTGAAGATCGTTCCGCCCGAGCAGGGCCGCTCCCTCGACGTCGAGGCCTCGCGCGCCGCGCTGCTCGAGGCGGCCAAATCGGGCAAGTCGTCGGTCGAGCTGGTCAGCAACCCGGTGGAACCCGAGGTCGGCGCCGACGCGGTGGAGAAGGTCATCCTCGTGCGGACGGGCGAGAACAAGCTCTACCTGTACGAGAACGGCGAGATCGTCAAGGAGTGGCCGGTAGCCACGGGCGAGGCGGCCTTCCCGACGCCCACCGGCATCTGGCAGATCGTCTCGAAGCAGGTCGGTCCCACCTGGATCAACCCGGGCAGCGATTGGGCCAAGAACATGCCGGCCACCATCGGGCCCGGCCCCAACAACCCGCTCGGCTCCCACGCCCTGGCCCTCAATGCCTCCGGCATCCTCATCCACGCCACCTCCGACACCGCGTCGATCGGGTACAGCGCGTCGCACGGGTGCATTCGCATGAACACCGCCGACGAGATCGACTTGTTCGGCCGGGTGAGCACGGGCACGAGGGTGGCCATCGTGAACGCCGGGCCCCCGGTGCCCCGCGGCAGCACTCCGGCCCCCGCCTCCCCGGACCAGAACGCAGTGGTGAACTTCTAGCTACAAGGTCTGGTTGGCCAGGGCGAGGTGGACGGCGGTCCAGCGTTCGAGGTTGGCCCGGCGGCGGTCGTCGAGCACCTGGCACGCCCAGCCCCAGTGGATCGACACCCACTGCCCCACGGCCACGTCGTCGACGAAGCCCCGATCGAGGACCGTGCGCAGCACCCGCTCGACACGAGGCTCCCCGAGGACCAGGTTCTGGTCGCGGAGCACGAGGGGTTGCCGGCGCACCACCAGAGCGGTGTCTTCGACGGCCGTCACCTCACCCCAGCTGATCCTGCAGTTCTCCATGGCTGCCATTCCCACCTCCTGGCTCTCAAGGTGGCGGTACACATCGACGACATGGAAGAGGTGGAAGGGCTTGGCCCCTTGTGGTGGCTTTCGCAGCAGTTGAGCGCGCAGCGCCGGGGTGAGCTGCGCCCCGAAGCGCTCCTCGAGGGAGCGGTTGAGGTCGGCGGCCTCCACGCCCGTCAGCAGGTCGTTGCCCAGCCAGTAGGCCTCCACGACGCGGGTGTCGAACGGGTCGGCGATGCCGTTGGCCGCGGCGATTGTCCGCAGGTAGGGAAAGGCGCCGGAGAACTTGGCCAGCAGGGGCGCCAGGCGGGTGTCACCCCGACCCTCTGCGGCGTGTTCGAGCAGCACCTCGGCGTCGTTCCCGCCGCAGTAGCCCAGGTGGTTGGGCATGAAGGCGTACCGGATGAAAAGCACCAGCCCGGCGGTCGGGTTCGGGACGGTAACAGCCACTCCCCACTCCTAGCATGTGGGACCGATCTGAAAGCGACAGAATGTCCGTGATGTTCGCCAGCAGCCTCTTCACCCGCCCCGAAGTGGTCGTGTCGTTCGTGGCAATCCTGGGCGCGGCTATCGTTGCTCTGAGAATGACCAATCCCAAGCGCGGGCTCAGCCGCTTCAAGCGTCGTTCCAAGGCCGCCGTGCCTGTCGCCGCGGGCGGGGCCGAGACGCCCTTCGCCGTCGGCAAGGCCGACGACGTGGAGGCCATTCAGCAGGTCGTCACGTTCGCCGACGTGGCCGGCCTCGACGAGGCCATCGAGGAGCTGCGCGAGGTCAAGGAGTTCCTCACCGACCCCCGCCGCTTCCAGGAGCTGGGGGCGGAGCTGCCCAAGGGCATCCTGCTCTACGGCCTCCCCGGCTGCGGCAAGACGCTGCTGGCCCGGGCCCTGGCCGGCGAGACCGGCGTGCCGTTCTTCGTCGTCTTGGCCACGAGCTTCGTGGAGAAGTTCGTGGGCCTGGGCGCAGCCCGGGTCCGCCAGCTGTTCGAGGCGGCCAAGCGGGAGGCCCCCGCCATCATCTTCATCGACGAGCTCGACGCCATCGGCCGCTTCCGCAGCGCCGAGGCCGCCGGCGACCGGGAGTTCGACCACACCCTCAACCAGCTCCTCGTGGAGCTCGACGGGTTCTCCGGCTCCTCGGGCGTGCTCATCCTGGGCGCCACCAACCGCCCCGAGCTGATCGACTCGGCCCTGATGCGCCCGGGTCGGTTCGACCGCCGCATCCAGGTCGACCGCCCCGACCGCGACGGCCGGGAGAAGATCCTGCAGCTGCACGCGTTCCGGCGGCCCGTGTCGCGCCGGGTCGACTGGAGCGAGGTGGCGGCCAACACCGCGGGCCTGAGTGCCGCCGAGCTAGCCAACATCGTCAACGAGGCCGCCCTGCTGGCCGCCCGCCGCCACCGCGACCGGGTAGCGCCCGAGGACGTCGACGAGGCGTGTTCACGCGTCATCTCCGGCACCCAGAGCGCCAAGCTCATGACCGACGAGGAGAAGCAGCTGGTGGCCGTGCACGAGGCCGGCCACGCCCTGCTGTCGATCCTGCTGCGGGGCGTCAAGCCGCCGTCGCGGATCTCCATCGTCAACCGTCCCGGCGGATTCCAGCGCTCCCCCTGGGCGTCGCCCGACGACCGCGAGGTGATCACCAAGCGCGAGCTGATGGCCCAGCTCATCGTCCTGCTCGGTGGGCGGGCCGCGGAGATGAACGTATACGGCCAGCCCAGCACCCGCTCCGAGGACGACCTCGAGAACGCCGCCGCCCTGGCCCGGCGGATGGTCGAGCGTCTGGCCATGACCGGGCGCTTCGAGCTGGCCGGCCACGACCAGGACTCCAAGCGCCCGCTCACCGCCGACGAGGACCAGGGCGGCAAGGAGGTCCGCGAGCTGCTTCTCCGCGCCGAGCAGGCCGCCCGCACGATCCTG
>JBPCJV010000048.1:0-3114 GCA_051004925.1 Acidimicrobiales bacterium
GCGGCCCTCTGAGCGGGGTGCCGGGCCCGAGCGGCCCTCTGAGCGGGGTGCCGGGCCCGAGCGGCCCTCTGAGCGGGGTGCCGGGCCCGAGCGGGCCCCACTGGCTCTGCGCAACCCCAGGATCCAACGCCTTCGCCGCCTGGCCCGCGACCCCCGGGCCCGCCGGTCGGAGGGTGTCTACCTGGTGGAGGGAGACAAGCTGGTCGCCGCCGCCCTCGCCGCCGGGGCCCCGGTTGAGGGCGTGTACCGTGCCGGCGGGTACTCAGGCCAGGTGATCGCCTCGGCGGAGGATGCGGGCGTCCCGACCCACGTCCTCGCCCCGGGCGTGCTCGAGCGGGTGTCCGACACGGTGACTCCCCAGCCCGTGGTCGCCCTGGTGGCCACCACCCCCGTCGGGCTGGACGACCTTCTGGAGCCCGCCGCCGAACCGGGGGCGCTGGTGGTCGTGTGCGTCGAGGTCCAAGATCCCGGCAACCTCGGCACGGTCGTGCGCAGCGCCCAGGCTGCCGGCGCGGTCGGGATAATCTCCTGCGACGGGAACGCCGACCCCTACGGCCCGAAAAGCGTGCGGGCGTCGGCCGGTGCAGTGTTCCACCTGCCGATCGTGGCCGGAGGGGCGCCTGTGGAGGTGCTGGAGGAGTTGGGCTCGTGGGGGATGCGGCGCATCGGAGCGCGGGCCACGGGCGGCGCGGCCTACCACGACGCCGACCTGCGGGGGCCTACGGCGCTGGTGCTCGGCAACGAGGCCCACGGACTGGCACCCGAGGTGGAGGCCGTCCTCGACGGCCTGATCAGCATTCCCATGGCCGAGCCGGCCGAGTCCCTGAACGTCGCCGCGGCCGCCGCGGTGCTCTGCTTCGAAGCGGCGCGCCAGCGCCACATGCTCCCGTGACAATGCCCGTCGACGCCGACCTGCTGCCCCATGCGGTGTTCCACCTCGACGCCGATCGACGCCTGCTGACCGCAAACCAGGCGGCGACCGAGCTCACCGGTCACCAGCCCGCCAACCTGGTGGGGCGGCCCGTGGCCCAGGTACTCAACTGGCGCACGCCCGACGGCCGGCCCCTCCTCGTCGACGGCTGGCACCCGTCCGCCGCGCTGCGGTCGGTGCGGGGCGTCCCCGAGCACGACGTGATCATGCACACCGCGGACGGTTCCCCCGTTCCCACCGTCGTCTCGGGCACCTACCAGCGCGACACCGACGGCAAGGTGGTCGGGGCCGTCGTGGTGGCCCGTGACAACACCCGCCGGCGATCCGGCCCGGCGCAAGGCATGGAGGTGATCTCCACCGTCAGCCACGAGCTGCGGGCCCCGCTCACGTCGGTGCGGGGGTACACGAGCCTGCTGCTGAACCGGTGGGACCGTCTCGGCGACGACCAGAAGAAGTCGATGCTCGAGCAGGTCAACCACGACGCCGGCCGGGTCACCCGGCTGGTCACCGAGTTGCTCGACATCAGCCGCCTCGAGAGCGGCCGCCTGCACCTGCGCCGTCAGCTGGTCGACGTGCCCGCCCTGGTGGGGGCGGTCGTGGAGAAGGTACGCATGACCGAGCCCGAGCTCGACGCCGAGGTCGTGTTCCCGGCCGACTTCCCGAGCGTGTACGCCGACCCCGACAAGATCGAGCAGGTCCTCACCAATCTGGTCGAGAATGCCGCCAAGTACGGCGATCCGAAAGGGATGCGCATCTTGGGGACCAACGGAGAGGCAGAGGTGGCCGTGGCGGTCGCCGACAAGGGTGAGGGCATCCCCGACTCCGACCTGCGCCGCGTCTTCAGCAAGTTCTTCCGCCGGGCCGAGACCCGTCCCACCGGCTCCGGCCTCGGCCTCTGGATCAGCCGCGGCCTGGTCGAGGCCCATGGCGGATCGCTGGTTGTCGAGTCCCAGGTGGGTCGCGGGTCGACCTTCCGCTTCACCCTGCCCACCGGCGTCCCTCCGGAGCTGGCGCCGTGAGCGCCGAACCGTCGCTCGACGACCTCGAGGCCGAGACGCTGGCGCGCGCCGGCGACGCAGCATCGGTGGCCGACCTCGACGCCACGGCGCAGGCGTTCCTCGGCAAGAAGTCACCGTTCGCCGCCCTGCACCGCGGCTTGGGCGCCCTCGACGTCGACGAGCGCCGCAAGCAGGGCCGGGGCATCCACGAGGCGCGCACGCGGGTGGAGGCGGCGTTGGCCGACCGCCGTCGCGCCCTGGAGGCCGACGAGCGGGCCCTGCGCCTCGAGGCCGAGCGCCTCGACCTCACCGAGGTCGTGGGCCGGCTCAGCCGGGGCCACAGCCATCTCGTCACCCAGGCCCGAGACGAGCTCGAGGACGTGTTCGTGGCCATGGGCTACGCCGTGGCCGAGGGACCCGAGGTGGAGACCGACTGGTACAACTTCGAGGCCCTCAACATGCCGCCGGCCCACCCGGCGCGCAGCATGTGGGACACCCTCTACCTGAAGCTGGGCGCGCCGGAGTCGGTGCTGCTGCGCACGCACACGTCGCCGGTGCAGATCAGGGTGATGGAGTCCCAGTCGCCCCCCATCCGCGTGGTGGCCCCGGGCCGTTGCTACCGCCGCGATACCCCCGACGCCCGCCACCTTCCGGTGTTCCACCAGATCGAGGGCCTGGTCGTCGACCGGGGCATCACCTTCGGCGACCTGGCCGGCACCATCGAGGCCTTCACCACCGCCTACTTCGGGGAGCGCATCTCCGCCCGCCTACGGCCGTCGTACTTCCCGTTCACCGAGCCGTCGGCCGAGTTCGAGGTGACATGCATCTTCTGCCAGGGATCGGGCTGCCGGGTGTGCTCGCAGTCGGGCTGGATCGAGCTGGGCGGCGCCGGCAGGGTCGATCCCAACGTGTTCGCGGCGGTGGGCATCGACCCCGAGGAGTGGACGGGCTTCGCCTTCGGCTTCGGCATCGACCGCTGCGCGCAGGTGCGCCACGACCTCGACGATTTGCGCCACCTGCTCACCAACGACGTGCGGTTCCTCTCCCAGTTCTGATCTGACCCTGATATTGCAGCCAGGTAGGTCGATGTCGGTGGATTGACGCGACAGGTGCCCCGCCACCTGGGACGATGCGGCTTGCGAAACGCGTATCGGTCCGAGGCAAAGGAGCACCTGACAGGTGAAG
>JBPCJV010000049.1:0-4765 GCA_051004925.1 Acidimicrobiales bacterium
GCAGATCGTGGCCAACGCCCAGGCTCTCGCCCAGGCCCTGGCCGAGCAGGGCTTCCGTCTGGTGTCGGGGGGCACCGACAACCACCTCATGCTCGTCGACCTGCGGCCATTCGACGCCGACCTCACCGGCAAGGAGGCGCAGGAGACGCTCGACCGGTCCGGGATCACGCTCAACAAGAACCAGATCCCCGGCGACCCGCGATCGCCCTTCGTCACGAGCGGCCTGCGCATCGGCACCGCGGCCGTGACCACCGCGGGCATGGGAGAGGCGGAGATGGGCGAGATCGCCCAGCTCATCGGGCACGCCCTGCGCGGGCGCGCCGATCCCCGCACCCTCGACGAGGTGCGCGACACCGTCGCCACCCTCTGCTCGAAGTTCACGCCCTACCCCCACCTCACCGCCAGGCGGTAGCCGGGCACGGGGCTACATCACGGCGAGGTCCGTGTGATATCATCGGGGCGGTGATGGTCCGTACCCAGATCTCGCTGACCAGGGAGCAGTTCGAAGCCCTGAAGACGCGAGCGGAGGTCACAGGGACCTCGATGGCGGCCGTGATCCGGGAGGCCGTCGACCGTACCCTCGCGGCGTCGACCGACGACCTCTGGGACCGCGCTCTCGGCGCTGTCGGGACGGGTCGGTCCGGCATGGGCGACGTGAGCGTCGACCATGACCGTCACGTTGCCGACGCGTTCGCCTAGCTCGTTTTGGAGGCAGCTCGTTTGGAGGCAGCTCGTTTGGAGGCAGAGTGACCTGCTTCGTCGATACCTCCGCCGTCTATGCCGTCCTCGACGGCGACGATGCCAACCACGCCGATGCTGCGAACCAGTTCGCGGCAATGCGCGGAGAAGAGCTTGTGACTCACAACTACGTGCTGGTCGAAACGGCGGCTCTGCTTCAACGACGCCTCGGGCTGGACGTCCTCCGGCGGTTCGTCGTCGACGTGGTGCCGGTGCTACGCGTGGTTTGGGTGGACGAGGATCTTCACGCTCGGGCCGCGACCGACGTGATGACCTTCGGGCGTCGACGGGTGTCCCTCGTCGATCGCGTCAGCTTCGCGGTGATGCGCCGCCACGGCGTCGCCGTCGCGTTCGCCTTCGATGACGATTTTCGTGGCGAGGGTTTTGTCCTCGTCCCGTCGGCCTGACGCTCCGACCATCCGACCCCGAGTGGGGAACCAGGAGACGGCCGCGGGGCGTCGTTACACTCCACACCTAGATGCGCCGCATCCTGTTGGCCGACCCCGGCCCCCGATCATGACCGACGTGCGCCGATGATGAGCCGCCGATGCTGAGCTACCGATGCTGAGCTACCGATGCTGAGCTACGGAGTGGTCTTCGGCGTGGCTGCGCTCGTCACGTACGCCGTCACGCCCGCCATGTGCCGCCTGGCCGTCAAGGTCGGGGCGGTGGTGAAGCCCGACGAGCGACGGGTCCACACCCGGCCGACACCCACGCTCGGGGGGGTCGGGATGCTGGTGGCCTTCCTCGTGGCCATGGGCGTGGCCGCCCTGCTGCCGCAGTTCCGGAGCATCTTCAGCTCGTCGTCGGAGCCCATCGGCTTGGTGATGGCCGCGGCGGTGATCCTCGCCGTCGGGGTCCTCGACGACCTGCGCGACGTCTCCGCGCCGGCCAAGGTGGCGGGTCAGGTGTTCGGCGGGTCGGTGCTCGCCCTGGCCGGCGTCACCATGTTCTTCTTCCGGGTCCCTTTCGCCGACTTCCTCGTGCTGTCGCCCGACCTGGCCTTCCTCGTCACCGTGCTGTGGGTGGTGGGCCTGGCCAACGCCGTGAACCTCATCGACGGACTCGACGGCCTGGCCAGCGGCATCGTCGGGATCGCCGCCTTCGCCCTGTTCATCTACTCCAACCGCCTCTCGGGAGCGGGACTGCTCGAGCCCGAGAACATCGCCCCTCTGGTGACGGCCATCACCTGCGGCGTGTGCATTGGCTTCCTCCCGCACAACTTCTCGCCGGCCAAGGTGTTCATGGGCGACGGAGGGGCGATGCTGCTGGGCCTGCTCATGGCCGCGGCCACCATCTCGGTCGGCGGACGCACGGCCGACCAGTTCAGCGGGCAGACGTACTTCTTCTTCGCCCCCCTGTTCATCCCGTTCTTCATCCTGGGCGTCCCCTTCGTCGACACGGGGTTCGCCATCCTCCGGCGCGCCGTGCGGCGGGCGTCGGTGTCGGAAGCCGACAAGGAACACCTCCACCACCGGCTCATGGAGATGGGCCACGGCCCGCGCCGCTCGGTGCTGATCCTCTGGGCCTGGACGGCGGTGCTGTCGGGCGTGGTGCTGGTCCCCGCCTTCACCAACCAGGGCAACGCCATCGTGCCCTTCCTCGTCGCCGGCCTCGGCGTGCTGCTCTACACGTTCTTCCATCCCATGGTGCGCCAGCCGCCTCCGGCCAAGGTTTTCGACCAGGAGGCCCCCTGGACCCCCCCTCCCGCCGACCCGCGCGCGCGCCCGCCTGTGGCGGGCCGCCCGAACGGGGCTGCGGCGCCCCCACCTGCCGCTTCGCGGAGTCGACATTTGCGGCCCCCGCCTGCTGTCCCGTAAGTTGCGTCCGGACTCAACTGGAGCGCCGGACTCACTGAAGCATTAGTGCCAGGAGCATTTGGTTGGAGCTTCACAAACAGAACTCCGGACGGAGGGACCATCCTGTGGTGCCCCCCGCCGGGGAGCCGAGTTTCGGCCTCCTCGCGCGCCAGCAGACCTACAGCGGTTTCGGCGACGCGCTCGCCCAGGCCTTCGAAATGGTGGTGACGCCCCTCCTGTTCGGTGTGGGCGGCTACTTCCTTGACCGCTGGCTGGGGACGTCGCCCCTGTTCACGATCATCCTCAGCCTGCTCGGGATCGTCGGTATGTCGGCCAAGATGTGGTACGCCTACGACGCCCGCATGCGGGCCCACGAGGCAACCGCACCGTGGGCGACCGCCCCGCCGGCCGTCGCCTCAACCGGTAGAGCCCAACCGGAGCGGGAGCGAGCGTGAACCCCGTCCAGGCCGATCAGGCGACCACTCCGCCGAGCACCCCGGAGGAGATCCTCGCGGCCACGCCGGCCGTCGAGCGGGAGCTGGCCTTCGACATGATCAAGCGGGGCGCTCCGGTGCTCCCGCTCGTGATCGCCGCCGCCGGCCTGATCTGGGGCGTCGACGGTGCGTGGTCGGCGACCTTCGCGGTCGGGGTGGTCCTCGTGAACCTGGTCATCTCGGCCGCACTGATGGCTTGGGCCGCCCGCATCTCGCCGGCCGTGCTGATGGCCACGGTGCTGTTCGGGTTCCTGGCCCGCATGCTCCTGGTGACGGCCGCCGTCGTCGCCGTGAAGAACTTCGACTGGGTCAACCTGATGGCGCTGGCCGTCACCCTCCTCGTGACCCATCTCGGGTTGCTGGTCTGGGAGACACGGCACGTGTCGGCCAGCCTGGCCTTCCCCTCCCTCACGCCCAAGCGACAGGGCTGACATGCGCGCCCTGTTCGCCCTCGAGTTCCCTCCTGTCGACACGCTGGTCCAGTGGCAGCCGTTGTTCCTCGAGGGCACGCCCTTCGAGATCAACAAGGTCGTGCTGCTGATGTGGCTGGCCGTGTTCATCGTGCTGGGCATGTTCATCGCCGCGGGGCGGAAGTCGCGGGCCAGCCTGGTGCCGGCCGGCGTCACCAACGTGGTCGAGTTCGGCGTGGAGTTCGTCCGCAAGGACGTCGTCCTGCAGACCATCGGGCCCGAGGGCCTGGGCTACACGCCGTTCCTGACAACGGTGTTCTTCTTCGTCTTCATCCTGAACATCTTCGAGGTCATCCCCGGCATCCAGATGCCCGTCAACGCCCGCATGGCCATCCCCGCCTTCCTGGCCATCGTCGTCTGGGCGATCTTCAACTTCGTCGGCGTCAAGAACCAGGGCCTGGGCGGCTACTTCAAGTCGATGCTCTTCCCCCCGGGAGTGCCGAAGGCCCTCCTCCCGCTCGTGGCGCTCATCGAGCTCGTCTCCACGGTGTTCGTGCGCCCCTTCTCCCTCGCCGTGCGGCTGTTCGCCAACATGCTGGCGGGCCACCTTCTTCTTGTGAGCTTCGCCGTGCTGAGCCAGGCGCTGTTCGAGGCCACGATCGTCGGGGCCGTCGTCCCCTTCGCCCTGCTGGTGGCCCTCACCGGCTTCGAGCTCCTCGTGTCGGGCCTCCAGGCGTTCATCTTCGTCATCCTCACCGCCGTGTACATCGGCGGGGCCATGCATCCCGAGCAATAGGAGGCACCCTTGCTGGACGCTCTCGGCATTCTCGCCCAAGCCGCCGGAGGCGCTGACCCGTCCCCGGGGCTCAAAGTCATCGGCGCCGGCATCGTCTACGGCGGCGCCGCCATCGGCCCGGGCATCGGCATCGGCATCGTGGTCGGGAACGCCATCACCGCCATGGCCCGCCAGCCCGAGGCCGCAGGCATGGTCCGCACGACCATGTTCCTGGGCATCGCCTTCACCGAGGCCCTCGCCCTGTTCGGGTTCGTCCTCAGCTTCCTTCTCCAGGGCTAGCCAGTGGTCGCCGTGGGCACGAAGACCTTCAAGAGCCGCGTTCTCGCCGGATTCGTGCTCGCCGCCGCGGTCGTGCTCGCCTCGGCAGGGCCGGTCGGCGCCGCGGAGGAGCCGACCGAGCAGGAGACGTGCATCATCGAGGCGGCCGAGCAGGGCAAGGAGGTCAAGGAGTGCATCCAGAGCCCGAACCCCATCCTGCCCGAGACCCACGAGCTCCTCTGGGGCACCCTGTCCTTCCTGGTCCTCTTC
>JBPCJV010000050.1:0-2922 GCA_051004925.1 Acidimicrobiales bacterium
CCCCAACGCCGTCGAGCAACGGGTGGAGCTGATCCACAAGGAGCTCGGCGGCTAGTCCCTTTCATGTCATCTCCTGCCCCAGATCCGAGGGGAACCTCACGGCGGGAGGACGGGGCCGGTATACTGCGACGGCTCTGCTGATCGAACAGGTTGGTGACCAGGCGTGGGCAGTAGCCCACGCTTTTGTGTGCCAGACGAGAGAAACCGGGGAAGGAGGTGGTTGAGGTGAGCGTCACCGGCCGCGTGCGGGAGCTCATCGAGCCCTCCCTCACCACGAAGGGCCTCGAGGTCGTCGACGTCGAGCAGCGGGCCAACGTCCTCCGGATCAGCATCGACCGCCCCGACGGCATCGACCTCGACGCCATCAGCACGGCCACCCGGTTGGTGTCGGCCGAGCTTGACCGCCACGACGTCGTTCCCGGGCGTTACGTGCTCGAGGTGTCGAGCCCCGGAGTGGAACGGCCCTTGCGCACGCCTCAGCACTTCCGCCGGTTCGTGGGCAGCACGTTGGCCGTGCGCACCGTGGCCGGCACCGAGGGCGACCGGCGAATCCAGGGCATCCTCGACGAGGCCGACGACGACGGACTGGTCGTCGACGACCGCCGCCTGTCGTACGCGAAGGTCGACCGGGCCCACACCGTGTTCGTGTGGGGTCCGTCCCCGCGCCCGGGCAAGTCGAAGGCCAATACGAGGACCAAAGCGAAGGCAAAGGCGAAGGCGAAGGCGGTGACCCCATGAGCGCGAACTTCGAACTGATGGAGGCGCTCCAGGTCATCGAGCGCGAGAAGGGCGTGTCCATCGACACGCTCCTCGAGGCCCTGGCCAACGCGCTGGTCTCGGCGTACAAGAGAATGCCCAACGCCGCCGAGGAGGCGTTCGTCACCATCGACCCCGACACGGGGGAGATGCACGTGTACGCGCAGGACCTCGACGAGGACGGCAACGTCACGCGCGAGTGGGAGGACACCCCCGACGACTTCGGTCGCATCGCGGCCCAGACGGCCAAGCAGGTGATCCTGCAGCGCATCCGCGAGGCCGAGCGGGAGATGAAGTACGAGGACTATGCCGGGCGCGAAGGCGAGATCGTCACCGGGATCATCCAGCAGAACGACCAGCGCTACACGCTCCTCGACCTCGGCCGCGTGGAGGCGCTCCTGCCTCAGGCCGAGCAGGTGCCCTACGAGCGCTACGAGCACGGTGCCCGGCTCAAGGCCTACATCGTCGAGGTGCGCAAGACCACCAAGGGCCCCCAGATCGTGGTCAGCCGCACCCACCCGGGACTTATCAAGCGGCTCTTCGAGCTCGAGGTGCCCGAGATCAGCGACGGGGTCGTGGAGCTCAAGGCCGTGGCCCGCGAGCCCGGCCACCGCACCAAGATCGCCGTGTGGTCGAACGACTCCAACGTCGACCCCGTCGGGGCGTGCGTGGGGGCGCGAGGCGCCCGGGTGCGCATGGTGGTCAACGAGCTGCGGGGCGAGAAGGTAGACATCGTCCCCTTCTCCGAGGACTCGCAGGACTTCGTGATGAAGGCCCTCTCCCCGGCCCGGGTCAGCCAGGTGCGCATCGACGAGGAGACGGGCACCGCCGAGGTGATCGTCCCCGACTACCAGCTTTCGCTGGCCATCGGCAAGGAGGGCCAGAACGCCCGCCTGGCCGCCCGCCTAACCGGGTGGAGGGTCGACATCAAGAGCGAGACCCAGCACGCCGAGGAGGAGGCAGGCTACGCAGGCGAGGAGTGGGCCCAGGGCGAGTGGGTCACCGACGACTCCGGCGAGATGGTGTGGCAGCCAGCCGAGGGCGGCCAGGCCGTGTCGGCCGTCCAGTGGTCGAAGGGCGACGGCGACGACGGCGACGGCGGCCCCCCCATTCCCGCCCCGGCCAACGGTGCCCCCGCCGTCCCCGCGTCCACCGAACCCACCGAGCCCGCCGCCCCCGAGGCGGAGCCGGAGGTTGCGCCTGCGGCGTCCGGGGCCGCGGCCGACGAGGCGCCCGTCGCCGCCGTGCCCGTCGCCGCCGTG
This sequence comes from Acidimicrobiales bacterium, assembly GCA_051004925.1. GTDB lineage: Bacteria > Actinomycetota > Acidimicrobiia > Acidimicrobiales > AC-14 > DATAQC01. Next base: position 2,019 of record JBPCJV010000050.1, read on the forward strand.
CCCGACGCGTCGGCGGAGCCCTCGCCACCGGTCACCACCGGCGGCGACACGGGCCCATAGCGCGAGCCGCCGCCTCCGAGGACACCGTCGAGGGCCGGTCGGGGCCGCGGCGCACCTGTATCGGTTGCCGCCGGGTGGCCCCCGCCGACGAGCTCGTGAGGGTGGTCGCCGGTCCCGGGGGTACACTGGCGACAGGCCGTGGCCTTCCCGGTCGGGGGGCGTGGCTGTGTGCCGCATCGCCGTCGTGCGTGGAGGCCGCAGACAAACGCCGAGCATTCTCCCGGTCTCTTCGCACCGACATCACCGCCGACGCGACGGCCGCGCTTCGGGAGTGCCTGGCCGGGCGTGGGAGGATGGAGGAGGAACCGGCCGGGTTGTGAACACCGAATGGGTCGGGCATGGGGTCCGCCCCGGGGAAAGGACGCAGGAGCACATTGGCAGCGAGGATCCGGGTCTACGAGCTGGCACGAGAGCTTGGGCTCACGAACAAGGAAACGCTCGATCTCTGCAGCGCCCTGGGGATCGGCGTCAAGAGCCACTCCTCGAGCATCGAGGACGCCCAGGCTGACCGGGTCCGGCGCAAGGCCGAGCGCGAGGGTCTCAAGCGCGACGTCCAGCCCGAGGAGCCCGGCGCCAAGCCGGCTGCGCCCGCGCGCGCCGGTGCCTCCGGCCCCGGTGCCACCCCGCCGCACGCAGGTTCACCGGCTCCCGGCTCGCGGGCACCTGGCCCGTCGTCGCCTGGCGCGCCGGCACCCGGCTCCGCCGGTCAACCCGACGCTCCGTCACGGCTGGTCACCAGCCGCCCGGCCAGCGAGCAGCCCGACTTCGCCGGCGGCCGACCGGCGGCTGCCTCCGCGGCCCCCGCCCCGCCGCGCCCGGCTCCGTCCACCGGTCCCGACCGGCC
>JBPCJV010000051.1:0-4279 GCA_051004925.1 Acidimicrobiales bacterium
CTGCGAAGGGCGGACCGCGACGGAGGGAACTCACATGGCCGGCTTCTGGCACTTGGGCGACGCGCGCACCGGCAGGCGCCGGCTGGCAGCCGCGGGCACGGCTGTCGTGACGCTGGTGGCTGTCACCGCCGGCGTCGTGGCGTACGGCCGGGGCGGCGACGACCGGAGTGGTCTGGCCATGACCGCGGTCGGCCAGGGCACCGGTGTCGCCGTGCCTCCCGATCTTCCGTCCCCCGAGGAGCTCCTCGCCGCCGTGCAGGCGGCGTCGGCTGCCGCGGACGCGGCGGCGCCCGACGCCCCCGGCGCTTCCGCGACCACACCGGCCGAGGCGGCGACGATGCCCGATCCACCGATCGCCCCGCCCGTCCTACCGGGCCTTCCCGGCTTCCCGGCGACCGAACCGGGCACCGACCAGGCCCTCGTCACCCTGGTCAACGACTATCCCGGTGCAGTGACGGTGAAGCTGAACGGGCAGTCGTACGCTCTGGCCGAAGGTGAGCACGTCGGGCCGGTGGAGGTCACTCTCACCCCCAACGGCAACGACGTCGTCGAGATGGCCCTCACGGCCGAGCCCACGTGTGGGCAAGGTGACGCCGGGGGCTACTTCCAGCCGGGGGGCACCTACTTGCTGACAGTGACCGCGGGACCGGGGATGTGCATGGTCCTGCCGGCACCGGGAACACCGGCACCGGGTGTCAGGGTCACCGCCACCTGACATCGCGATCCCGCTCAGAGAGCCGCTCGGGCTCAGGCACCCCGCTCAGAGAGCCGCTCGGGCTCAGGCAGTGATCTCCTTGATGCGGCTGGCGATGGTGGCCGCGTCGGGGGTGAGGGGCGACGCCTGCTCCTGGAGGGCCACGATGAGCTTGGTGAGGTCGCCCTGCACCCGCACCTTGCCGGCCATGAACGCCTGCATGCCCGCCTCCCGGGTCCCGTCGACGAACACGGCCTTGGCCGTCTCGTAGTCGAGGGTCACGGTGACGTCGGCCACGTCGAGGTGGCCGAGGTCCATGTCGAGCCCGCCGTCGCTTGTGTCGAGGTGGGCGTGGATCGTGCCTTCGCCGAAGGGCACGTCGGTGATCACCTGGTTCATGCGCACCGGGTTGGGGACGGTCTGCTCGGAGTCGCGCAGCTCCTCGCGGATGCGGCGGGCCTCGGTGATCCAGTCGTCGGAGAGGAAGGGGTAGGTGGCCATCGCAAGGGAGGGTAGCTGGTGGGCCGTCCCCCGCCGCCTCGCCGGGGGGCGGGGCGTACAATGGATGGATGGACACCACGGGAACCAACCTTGACAGGACGGGCTCCGGAGACATCCAGCTGGGCGAGTTGTGCGACGCGTGCGGCCAGGTCGTGCCCGACGGCGAGGGCGTGAAGGCCGAGCTCACGGTGAGCGGCGCCATGTGCCCGTCACCGATGAACTTCCACACCGAGTGTGCGGAGAAGGCGTCGGAGCTGTGGCACCCCGACCCCGACTCGTACTGCACCACCGACCCGCTGTTCCCCGAGACCGGGCAGTGGACCCTCCCGGAGGAGTCCAAGGGCTGAGACCCACGGCGTCCCCCAATGCGGTCGTGCTGGCCCCCGACGAGGCGGTGGTGGGCTGGCGCTACTGGCAGGTGCGGGCCGGGCGACTTCGCTCGGTGACCCAGCGCGACACCGAGTGGAAGCCCGGCCGCGTGCTGTCGGCCCGGTGCATGGGCGCCGGCCACCGGGCTCCCGACCCGGGCTGCGACTGCGGGTTCTACGGCGCGCGCGACATCGACCGCCTCCGCCAGCACGGGCTGTGCCTGGCCCCGGAGGCCCTGGCCATCGGTCGCGTCGCCCTGTGGGGGCGGGTTCTCGACGACGACGCCGGCTGGCGGGGCGAGTTCGGCCGGCCCGTCTCCGTGGCCGTCGTGCCCGAGCTGGTGGGTGAGGCCGAGCTGGCGACCATGGTGGGCGCCCTGGGCGCCTACGGGGTTCCCGTCGACACCATGGCCCTGGCCGACGCGGTGGCCGGGGTGTCGGCCGACATCCTCGCCAATCAGGCCATGGCCGCCCGAGCCACCCGCACACGTGCCCGCTGACCCCGGGGTCGGGCCCGCCCTCGACGCCGCCCCGGGCCCCGAGCGGCCCCTGGAGCGGGGGAGAGGGCCGGTCATGCCGGGTGCCGAACCCTTCGCCGCCGCCGGCGTCGCCCCGAGCTGTGGCGGGGCCCTGGTGCTGCACGGATTCACCGGCAGCCCCCACTCGGTGCGGGGGGTGGCCCGGGCCCTGGCCGACGCCGGCATGGCCGTGGAGGCGCCGCTGTTGCCCGGCCACGGCACGACGCCCGACGACATGGTGGCCACGACGTGGGACGACTGGCGGGCCGCGGCCGAGGCCTCCTGGGCCGACCTCGACGCCCGCTGCGATGCAGTTGTGGTCGTGGGGCTGTCGATGGGAGGCACCCTCGCCGCCGCCCTGGCCGCCGACCACCCCGAGATCGCCGGCATCGTGGCCGTCAACCCTTACATCGACCCGCCCGCGGCGTCGTTCCAGGACCTGTTGCGGGGCGTGCTCGCCGCCGGCGAGACCTGGGTGCCGGGAATCGGCAGCGACATCGCCCGGCCCGGCGCGTCGGAGGTCGGCTACTCGGGCACCCCCGTCGAGCCCCTGCTCTCGCTGTGCCACGCCCTCGACCGCCTCCACCCCCGGTTGGAGGCCATCGCCTGCCCGGTGCTGCTCATGACCAGCCGGGTCGACCACGTGGTCCCGCCCGTGTCGAGCGACGTCCTCGCCGCCGCCGTCACCGGCCCGGTGGAGCGGGTGTGGCTCGAGCACAGCTACCACGCCGCCACCCTCGACACCGACGGCGACGAGATCGAGCGCCGCACCGTCGCCTTCGCCACCAAGGTCGTGGGTGCCCGCCTACGATCGGCCGGGTGACCGCCCCGATCGCCAGGCAGGACAGCATCTCCAGGGAAGACCGAATCTCCAGGGAAGACATTGCCCACGTGGCCGCGCTGGCCCGCCTCCAGCTCACCGACGACGAGCTCGACCGGTTCACCGTGCAGCTCGGGGCCGTGCTCGACCACGCCGCCGACGTGGCCGCCCTCGACACCGATGGGGTGCCGCCGACCGCGCACCCCATCCCGCTGGTCAACGTGCTGCGCGACGACGTCGCCGTCCCCGGCCTCGACCACGACGAGGTCCTGGCCCAGGCACCGGCCGTGGAGGACGGGCGCTTCCGCGTGCCCCGCATCCTCGGCGAGGCGCCGTGAGCGCGTCGGGCGAGGGCGACACCGCCTCGGCCATCGCCCGGGCCGTGCGCGCCGGCGAGCGGGCGGCCGCCGACGTGCTGGAGGAGCACCTTTCGCGCATCGCCGAGCGGGAGCCGGGCATCCACGCCTTCAACACCGTGCTGGCCGACGCGGCCCGGGCCACAGCCGCCCGCATCGACGAGGCCGTCGCCGCCGGGAGGGACCCCGGTCCGCTCGCCGGCGTGCCCGTGGCCCTCAAGGACAACCTCTGCACCCGGGGCACGGTCACCACCTGCTCCTCGCGGATCCTCGAGCACTGGGTCCCGCCCTACGACGCGACAGTGGTGTCGCTCCTGGCCGCGTCGGGTGCGGTGGTCGTGGGCAAGACCAACCTCGACGAGTTCGCCATGGGCTCCTCCACGGAGAACTCGGCGTTCGGGCCCACCCGCAACCCGCACGACATCACCCGCGTGCCCGGCGGCTCCAGCGGCGGCAGCGCGGCGGCGGTGGCCGCCGGGTTCGCCCCCCTCGCGCTGGGGTCCGACACGGGCGGGTCCATCCGCCAGCCGGCGGCGCTGTGCGGCGTGGTCGGCGTCAAGCCCACCTACGGGCTCGTGTCGCGCTACGGCCTGGTGGCCTTCGCCTCGTCGCTCGACCAGATCGGGCCCTTCGCCGCCACCGTGGCCGACGCCGCCCTGCTCCTGCAGGTGATCGCCGGACACGACGGCGCCGATTCCACGTCGATACCCGAGCCGGCCCCCACCGACCTGGTGGCGGCCGTCGACGAGGGGGTGGAGGGCCTGCGCGTGGGCGTGGTGGCCGAGCTGGGCCAGGGCGCCGACGCCGAGGTGGCCGCCCGTCTCGCCGAGGCGGGGCGGGCCCTGGAGGTGGCGTGCGCCAAGGTCGACGAGGTGTCGGTGCCGGCCGCCGCCTACTTGCTGTCCGCCTACTACCTGCTCGCCCCCGCCGAGGCGTCGTCCAACCTCGCCCGCTACGACGGCGTGCGCTATGGACTGCGCGTCGACGCTCCCGACGTGGCCGCCATGAACTACGCCACCCGG
>JBPCJV010000052.1:0-3033 GCA_051004925.1 Acidimicrobiales bacterium
TGACGCTCGTCCTCGGCCAGCGTGAGCACCCGGGCGGCGAAGTCGAGCCACGACAGGTCGCGGTTGAGGTACCGGCGTTCCCCGGCGGGTTCTGACGGAGCGTCGGAGTCGTCGCTCTTGGCTCTGAGATCCAGCTCGGTCACGGGTGCACCCACCTCGGTCACAGGGCTCCACGGTAGTTGGCGGCGGGCGCGATCATGCCAACGAGATGAGCGAGAAACCCAGACCTGTGCCACCTCGACCCGGGCCCGGGGGTTGGCGACCAGGTTGTGGTACCAGTCCGGATTGGTGGGCGCCCCGCCCTTGGCGCGAACACGGCCAGGTCGTCCCCGACGGCCTGGTACATGACCGGGTTGACCCGCTCCTGCCCGCTCCTGGCCCCCGTGCTGTGCAGGAGGAGCAGGGTGGTGTCCTCGAACGGTCCGCCGACCTTGCCTCCGCTGCTCCGGAACTCGTCGATGATCTTGCTGTTCCAGTCGTTCGCGTCGGTCATGCTGCCTCACTTTCGACCTCCACACGTTAGCGGGGCAGCCGCCAGGCAAACACCACAAAACGGCAGTGTGAACGGACGCTGAATAACCGGTATTTGGCAGAAATTCACAGGGTTGTACAACTGGTTCTGCACAGGCCATCTGTCCTACCTTCGTCGGCGGAAGCCGAACGAGAGGCAGAGATCCATGACAGTTCCCCTGTACGCGTTTTCGGCGCCGGCGGATCGAACAGGCAGCGCTCTTCCCGCCATCCACTCGCAGGTCCTGCGCCTTTTTGCCATGGTCACCGAGGGCCTGGCCGCGGCCACCGCCGCATTCCTGTCCGGTGACCGGGAGGCGGCCCGGCGCCTGGTGGCCGAGGACCGTCTCATCGACGAGCTCCAGTGCTCCACCGAGGAGCTCGTACACACGGAGTTGAGCCGCCCCGAGCGCAGCGACGACGACCTGCGCCTATTCGTGTCGGTCTTGCGGGTGGTGCCCGAGCTCGAGCGCAGCGGCGACCTCGTCGAGCACATCGCCCTCCGGACCCAGCTCGGGCTCGTGGGCCAGCTCACGCCGCTCACCCGGGGCCTGATCGGGGAGATGGGCCGCATCGGCGTGCGCATGTGGCAGGAGGCGGCCGACGCCTGGGCCAGGCGCGACGCCACCGCCACGCACCAGCTCCGCCTCCTCGACGACGAACTGGACGATCTCCATGTCCGCCTCACCGCCGAGGTGGCACAGAGCACGACAAGCATCCCCGTGGCCATCGAGCTCGGACTCCTCGCCCGCTTCTTCGAGCGCCTCGGTGACCACGCCGTGAACGTCACCGGCCGAATCGGTTACCTGGTGTCCGATCCCGCAGGGTCGTCGTGAGCCGACCCGTCCTGGAGACACTGTCGGGCCAGCTGGGAGCGGTGGCGGCCAGGTTGAGCCCGCAGGCACTCGGCACCCAGGAGGGCCTGCTCGACGAGGCCGTGGCGCGCCTGCGTCACGTCGAGGCGCTGCTCGAGGAGCTGGCCGGCGGGACCGACGTACCGCCCGAGACCGCTCGGCGATTACGGTCGCTGCGTGAAGCCGTGAGCGTCCACCTGTCGGCCGCCGCCTCGCTACGTCTCCTCGATCTCGACGCCAAAGCCGCAGCGGTCCTGCGCCGAGCCGTAGAATCCGTTCAGCCCGCGGTGATCACCTTCGTGACGCAGGGGAAACCAGTCGCCGTCGCATGACCGGCCCCAGGGCCTCCCACTGGCCGGCCCCGTTCGTCTGCCACAGCCGGTCGGTCAACAGCTCGGCGTCCACCGCCCCGCGCCGGGCGACCCACAGGGTGGTCGTCTCCGGTGCCAGCAACGGCGGCGCCGGAGGGGCGTCGTCGTCCATGGCCGCATGCGCCACCAGGTTGGCTTCGTCGAGCCACACGAACAGGTGGCGTTCGTCCGCGCCGCGGCGGAGACGGGCACGGTTTCCGGGCCTCCAGGCCTCGTCCTCGACGGCCTCGTTCACCGCCTCGGCGGCGGTGAACGCCCCCTCCGTTACCTTGGCCACCACCGTCGGCACGGTGCCGTTCGCCGGGCCGGACTCGGCTCCGACCACGCCGAAAACGGCCAGGTCCTCCAGCACCCGCTCGGCCGGGCTGAGCCGGACCCCCGCGGTGCGCAGCGCCGCCACCCGAACCTGGTCGGCCCGCTGGAACCCGGTTCCGCCCGCTCGCTCCAACTCGGCGAGAAGGCCGACGATCATGCGCTCGTCGGGACCGGACCGCTGTGCTGCAACAAGTCGGACCATCCACGATCGACCGAGCCCGCGGGCGTCCCAGCTCAGGCGCCGCGTCGACCCCGAGGACTGCGGGTGAGGCGGACGGTCCGAGCGCGCCACCGCCATGGCGCCGAAGCGCCGCCCACTCTCGTACAGGTCGAAGTCGTGGCCGGTCGGCGAGTCCGCGTGCGCGGTTGGTTCCACGGATGCTCCGAGAACCCACCCCACGATGACCTTGGCGTCGTGCAGGTCGCTACCCATGGACGGCATGGATCGAGACTGACACCAAGGGGCGGCGTCGCCAAGGACCCTGGGCCGATGTTCATCGGCGTTTCTTCGTCCGGCCATGCTACGGCCCGGCGGCGTTGGGACGGCGCATGGGCGAGGCTCACCGCGTACATTCGGCGCCAACCGTGAAGCCTCCTGCCACCGACTCGATGTTCACCCATCCCGACGTCGACGCCGAGAAGATCCTCAACGCCATCGAGACGAGCGGGTTCGAGCTGGGTCCTCCGCTCGAGCGACGGCGGACGCTGCTCGACACCTTCGACGGCCGCCTCCATGCCGCTGGCTTGCGGCTCGAGTTTCGCGACGGCATGCGCCCGGGCCGCCCTCGGAGCGGGGTGGCGGGTGGGCGCGGGGAACTGTCGCTCACCGGGCGTGGTCCGGCACCGGCGCACGTGCCGGTGGACATCGTGCCCCGATTCGGTGCCGACATCCCCGGCGGCCCGCTGCGAGCCCGTCTCGCACCGCTGCTCGACGTGCGCGCCCTCCTGCCGGCGGTGAGCGTGAGCGCCCGCCAGCGCACGGC
>JBPCJV010000053.1:0-5600 GCA_051004925.1 Acidimicrobiales bacterium
GACGTGGGCCGCCCTCCTCAGCGCCTGGCTGACGTAGCCGACGGGGTCCGCCGGGGCCGTCGCCTGTACCCTCGGGCGCGGGCGCCGACGAGGAGGAGGAGGAGGAGGTTCTCGTCCGCCACCTAGCGATCCTCGGTCCCTAACCGGCGGCACCCGGTGAGCCACTCGCGCCGACCGGCGTGGCCCGGGTTGCCCCGGCGCCCACGACCGACGGCTCGGCGCTCGAGCGGGGCTGGAACCTCCGGAGGCGCAGGCTGTTCGACACCACGAAGATGCTGGAGAAGGCCATGGTGGCCCCGGCGATCATGGGGTTGAGGAAGCCGGCGGCGGCCAGCGGGAGGGCGGCCAGGTTGTAGGCGAAGGCCCAGAACAGGTTGCCCTTGATGGTGGCGAGAGTGCGGCGCGACAACCGGATGGCGTCGGCCGCCGAGCGCAGGTCGCCGCGCACGAGGGTGAGGTCGGACGCCTCGATGGCCACGTCGGTGCCGGTGCCCATGGCCAGACCGAGGTCGGCCTGGGCCAGGGCGGCGGCGTCGTTCACGCCGTCGCCGACCATGGCCACCACCCGGCCCTCGTCCTGGAGCCGGCGGACGACCGAAAGCTTCTCCTCGGGCAGCACGTCGGCGATCACCTCGTCGACGCCGATCTCGGCGCCGACGGCCCGGGCGGCGCGCTCGTTGTCGCCCGTGAGCAGCACCGGCCGCAGACCGAGGTCGCGAAGATCGGACACGGCCTGCTTGCTCGTGGACTTCAGCGTGTCGGACACCACCACGACGCCGCGGACGGCGCCGTCCCACCCGACGGGCACGGGCGTACGACCCGCCTCCTCGGCGGCCTCCTTGGCGGCCCGCAGGTCGTCGCCCAGGTGCAGGGCGTGCTCGGCCAGGAACCGCTCACGGCCCACCACGACGGTGTGCCCGTCGACCACGCCCTCGACGCCGAGGCCCTGGGTGCTGGTGAAACCCTCGACCGACGGAAGGTCGCCCAACTTCTCCCGTGCGCCGTCGGCCACGGCCCGGGCGATGGGGTGCTCACTGGCGTCCTCGATGGCACCGGCCAGGCGCAGGACCTCGTCGGCGTCGGTGCCGCTCGCGGGGATCACGTCGACCAGGCTCATGCGCCCGGTGGTGACGGTGCCCGTCTTGTCGAGCACGATCGTGTCGACGCGGCGGGTGGACTCGAGGATCTCCGGCCCCTTGATGAGCAGACCCAGCTGGGCACCGCGGCCGGTGCCGACCAGCAGGGCGGTGGGGGTGGCCAGGCCCAGGGCGCACGGGCAGGCGATGATCAGCACCGCCACTGCGGCGGTGAACGCGGTGGACGCGGGGTTGCCGGCGCCCAGCCAGAAGCCGAGGGTGCCGACGGAGAGCACGATCACCACGGGCACGAACACCGCCGAGATGCGGTCGGCCAGGCGCTGGACGGGGGCCTTGCCGCTCTGGGCGTCGGACACGAGCCGGCCGATCTGGGCCAGCTGGGTGTCGGAACCGACTCGTGTGGCGCGCACCACCAGGCGGCCGCCGGCGTTGACGGTCGCGCCCACGACGGGGTCGCCGGGGCCGACCTCCACGGGAAGGCTCTCGCCCGTGAGGAGGCTGGCGTCGATGGCCGACGTGCCCTCCTCGACCGCGCCGTCGGTGGCGACCTTCTCGCCGGGGCGCACGACGAAGCGGTCGTCGACGGCGAGGGACTCGATGGGGATGCGCACCTCGGTGCCGCCCCGCAGGACGGCGACCTCCTTGGCCCCGAGCGACAGCAGGGCCTTGAGGGCGGCGCCCGAGCGCCGGCGGGCCTTGGCCTCGAAGTAGCGGCCGCCGAGGATGAACACGGCGACGGCGCTGGCCACCTCGAGGTAGATCTCGTCGGTGCCCGACCCGCGCTCCACCGACAGGCTGAACGGCATGGTCATGCCCGGGTCGCCGGCGTGGCCGAAGAACAGGGCCCACAGCGACCAGCCGAAGGCGGCGAGCACGCCGACGGAGATGAGGGTGTCCATGGTGGCGGCGGCGTGGCGCAGGTTGGCCCAGGCCGCCTTGTGGAACGGCCACGCCCCCCATGTGGCCACCGGCGCGGCGAGGGTGAGCGACAGCCACTGCCAGTTGCGGAACTGCAGGGCCGGGATCATGGCCATGGCCAGCACCGGCACGCTCAGCAGGAGGCTGGTGAGGAACCGGGTGCGCAGGGCGTTGGTGGGGTCGGCCTCGTCGTCGCGGTCATCGCCGCCCGCGGCGGCGCCAGCACTGTCGGCCGACGTGGGCGGGCCGGGGAGCCGGGCGGTGTAGCCGGCGGCCTCCACCTGGGCGACCAGGTCTTCGGGTGTGAGGTCGGGGCCGTGGTGCACCCGGGCCTGTTCGAGGGCGTAGTTGACCGTGGCGGTGACGCCGTCGAGCTTGTTGAGCCGCTTCTCGATCCGGGCTGCGCACGACGCGCACGTCATGCCGCCGATCTGAATCTCGACGTCGCCCTCGCCGGGCCCGGTGCCGGGCGTGCGGGTGTCGGGGGTGGTGGTCATCGGCCGCTCTTCTCGAGCATGTCCTGGTGCTCCTCTGGGGTCATGCCCATGTCGCCGTGGTCCTGCATCGTCGGCGCCGGCTGGTCGGGCTCGAACACCGCGCCCAGGGCCGCGCCACCACCGAAGGAGGCGGCGAGCACCAGGGCGAACGCGGCCAGCTTGACGCCGGGCTTCCCGAGAACAGCTCGAAGCCCGCCTCTTTGACCGCGGCCTTGATCTGGGCGTCGTCGACGGCGGTGTCGCTCGTGACGTTGACCTCGCCTGCTTCCAGCTTCACGTCGACGGCAGTCACTCCGTCGATCTTGGCCACTTCGCTGGACACGGTGCTCACGCAGTGCCCGCAGGTCATGCCCGTGACGCGGTAGGTCGAAACCATGGGTGTCCCTCCTCGGGAGTCGAGTTCTCGTTGCGTAGTATACCCCCCTATGGTATGTTCGACAACACCGAGGAGGCCGAAACATCTCACGGAGGCCGGCTCACCATGCGTGGCTACACCATGAAGAAGGACGAGTACTCCCAGCGGCTGCGCCGCATCGAGGGCCAGGTGCGGGGCCTGCAGCGCATGATCGACGAGGACACCTACTGCATCGACGTCCTCACCCAGGTGAGCGCCGTCACCAAGGCCCTCCAGTCGGTGGCCGTCGGCCTGCTCGACGAGCACGTGCGCCACTGCGTGGCCAACGCCGAGGAAGGCGAGAGCGACCAGATGGTCACCGAGGCCGTCCGCGCCATCGAGCGACTCATCCGCTCGTAGTCCGTCCGCCTCGAGCGGCACGAGAGAGACTCGACCCGACGGATCCGGTCGCCCGCGTACGTGAACACGTCGCAGATTTCTTGTTCGGACCCGTCGGAGACGGGGCCGCTCGGGCGACGATGGGGGTGTGAGCAGGCAACCGCCAGCCGTGGACGATCCCGGCGCCGCCCTGGTCGCCCTCTACGACGTCGCCCTGCCGCACGTCTACGGCTACCTCCTGGCCCGGTGCGGTGGCGCCGCCCTCGCCGAGGACCTGACCGCCGAGAACTTCCTCGCCGCCGTCGACGCCATCGCCCAGATGGACCCGCCGGTGTTGAGCGTCGCCTGGTTTCTCGGAGTCGCCCGCCACAAGCTCGTCGACCACTGGCGCCGCCAGGGCCGGGACGACCGCAGCATGCGCACCCTGGTCGACGAACGGCCGCCGCCCGAGGACCCGTGGGACGTCCATCTCGACATGGTCCGGGCCCGCGAGACGCTCCAGCGCCTGGGCCCCCACCACCGCGCCGCCCTGACCCTGCGCTACCTCGACGATCTCCCGGTCGCCCGGGTTGCGGCGCTGCTCGAGCGCACCGTGCACGCCACCGAGGCCCTGCTGGTGCGGGCCCGCCTCGCCTTCCGGCGCGCCTACGGGGAGGTGGCCTGCGATGGCTGATCCGTTCGAGGCCTTGCGGGCTCCCGAGGTGCCGACCGACCCCGACCCGGGTTTCGCCAACCGTCTACGCGCCCGCATCCAGCTGGCGCTCGAACCGAGAGGATTCCCTGTGTCGACCCAGATCCGTGAACGCCAGGTCCCAAAGGCTCCGGCGCCCATCGCCGGCGTCATCCCCTACCTGGCTGTCGCCGACGCCCGCCGGGCCCTGGCCTGGTACGGCGACGCGCTGGGCGCCCGTCCCCGGGGCGAGCCCATCGCCATGCCCGACGGCCGCATCGGTCACGCCGAGCTCGAGATCGCCGACCACGTGCTCATGCTCAGCGACGAGTTCCCCGAGATCGGCCTGGTCGCCCCCGAGCCCGGACGGGGGGCCGCGGTCACGCTCCACCTCACCGTCGACGACGTCGACGCCGTCACCACCCGGGCGGTGGACGCCGGAGCCCACCTCGAGCGCCCGCCCGCCGATCATCCCTACGGGCGCAACGCCGTCGTCCGCGACCCGTTCGGGCACCGCTGGATGGTGGCGTCGTCGGAAGCGGCGATGCCGGCGGGCGAGCAGGCGCCGTCGTCCGAGCGCGAACGGCCCGGGCCTCAGTCAGGCGACCTCTCCTACGTGTCGCTCTGGGTGCCCGACGTCGAGCGGGCCGCCACCTTCTTCGGCGCCGTCCTGGGCTGGACCTATGCGCCGGGCGGTGGCCAGGGTCGCCACGTCGAGGGCGTGACCCCCCGCCACGGCCTCTGGGGGGGCCAGGAGCGGAGCACCCTGTTCCTGTGCTTCGCGACCGACGACGTGGAAGCCGCAGCGGCCCGGGTGGAGGCGGCGGGAGGGTCGGCCGGGGCGCCGCGGGACGAGCCGTACGGGCTTGTCGCCGACTGCGTCGACGACCAAGGCCTGGCCTTCGCCCTGGTGCAGTCGCCCTCCGGACACGAAGACGCGGGAACGACCACAACCGGCGACCGCCCCGGTGATCTCGCCTACGTGGTCATGGAGATGGCCGACTCGGCCCGGGGCCGAGCCTTCTACAGCTCGGTCCTGGGATGGCGGTTCAGCACAGGGCGTGTCCCCGACGGCTGGAGCGTGGAGGACGTGGCGCCCCCGGTGGGGATTCTCGGCGGGCAGGACCGGGCCACGATCGTGCCCATGTACAGCGTGGGTGACATCGCCGTCGCCGTAGAGCGGGTTCGGACCGCCGGTGGCACGGCCACCGATCCCGAGCGCCAGCCCTACGGCGTGTCCTCGTACTGCACCGACGACCAGGGCACCCGGTTCTACCTGGGCGAGCTGTGATGCGGCGCAGTGCGGCGATCAGCCGACGTCGGTGGGCGCGAGCCGCACCCTGCGCAGGAGCTGGGCGTTGGCCGCGACCACGATCGTGCTGACCGACATGAGCACCGCACCCACGGCCGGGGGAAGGTTGAACCCCACACTGGCGAGCACGCCCGCGGCCAGGGGGATGGCCACCACGTTGTAGCCCGCGGCCCAGGCCAGGTTCTCCACCATCTTGCGGTAGGACGCCTTCGACAGGCGGATCACCGCAGCCACGGCACGCGGGTCCGACGAGGCGAGCACGACGCCCGCCGACTCGATGGCCACGTCGGTACCGGCGCCGATGGCGATGCCCACGTCGGCCCGGGCCAGGGCGGGGGCGTCGTTCACGCCGTCGCCGACCATGGCCACCGAC
>JBPCJV010000054.1:0-13348 GCA_051004925.1 Acidimicrobiales bacterium
TCGATCGACCATGTGCGGGGCCGCGAGGTGCTCGACTCGCGGGGCAACCCCACGGTGGAGGTCGAGGTCACCCGCGACTCCGGAGCCCGGGGGCGGGCAATCGCCCCGTCGGGGGCGTCCACCGGACGGCACGAGGCGGTGGAGCGGCGCGACGGGGGAACCCGGTTCGGAGGAAAGGGCGTCGAGGGCCCGGTGGCCGGCGTCAACGTCGAGATCGCCGACAACATCCGGGGCCTCGATGCACTCGACCAGCGCACGGTAGACGCAGCCCTGATCGATCTCGACGGGACCGAGGACAAGGGCCGCCTCGGGGCAAACGCCCTGGTGGCCACGTCGCTGGCCGTGGCCCGGGCCGGCGCCGACGAGCTCGAGCTGCCGTTCTACCGCCACCTGGGCGGGGCCAACGCCCACGTGATGCCCACGCCGATGTGCAACGTGATCAACGGCGGCGCCCACGCCTACAACACCATCGACATCCAGGAGTTCATGCTCGTGCCCGTCGGGGCCGCCTCGTTCTCCGAGGGGCTGCGCTGGTGCACCGAGGCCTACCACGTGCTCAACCACCTGCTGCGGGAGCGGCGGCTGGCGACGGGCGTGGGCGACGAGGGCGGGTTCGCCCCCGACCTGGGCACCAACGAGGACGGCCTGCGCTTCCTGGTCGAGGCCATCGAGGCGGCCGGCTACACGCCCGGCGAGCAGATCTCCGTCGCCCTCGACGTCGCCGCCACCGAGCTCTGGCGGGCCGAGATCCGCGACTACGAGCTGGCCGGGGAGGGCCGCACCCTCGGGCGCGACGAGATGGTGGCCTTCCTCGCCGACCTGGTGGACAACTATCCCCTCGTCTCCATCGAGGACCCGATGGCCGAGGACGACTGGGAGGGATGGGCCCTGGTCACGGGCGCGTTGGGTGCGCAGGTCCAGATCGTGGGCGACGACCTGTTCGTGACCAACGCCGAGCGGCTGGAGCGGGGCATCGCCGAGAGGTCGGCCAACGCCATCCTGATCAAGTTCAACCAGGTCGGCACCCTCACCGAGACCTTCGACACCGTGTCGCTGGCCAGCCGGTCAGGCCTGGGCGTGGTCGTGTCGCACCGGTCGGGCGAGAGCGAGGACACTGCCATCGCCGACCTGGCCGTGGCCGTCGGCTGCGGGCAGATCAAGGCCGGCGCCCCGGCCCGCACCGACCGGGTGGCAAAGTACAACCAGCTCCTGCGCATCGAGGAGGAGTTGGGTCAGGCCGCGGCCTACCGGGGAGGGGCCCCCATGGCCCGGGCCGCCCGCTGATGAGCACCGCCGGCCGGAGCGGGACGAGGAATCGGGGCCGGGCCTGGCTGGTGGCGGCGGTGCTCGGGCTCGTCGGCGTGCTGATGCTCGGCGTGTTCCCGGCCCGCACCCTCGTCGCCCAGCGGGCCGAACGACGGGAGGTGGCGGCTCAGATCGCCGACCTGGCGGAGCGCAACCAGAGCCTGCAGGCCCAGTCCGGCCTGTTGCAGAGCGACCCCGAGATCGAACGGTTGGCCCGCGAGCAGTACGACCTCGTGCGTCCGGGCGAGGAGATCTTCGACATCGTCGCGCCTACTCCCCCGCCGCCCCAGGCCGCAGCGCCGGCACCGGCAGTGTCGGAGCCGCGACTGGCCAGGCGCCTCCTGGCCCGCCTCATCGAGGTCTTCTAGCCATCCCACGCCGTTCTTTCAGCTCTATCCAACACCCAGTGTTGGATAGAGCTGAAAGAACAGGGGAGTCGCGGGCTCACGACTGGATGACGGTGCTCCCGGAGCGGCCCTGACCCTTGCGGCCGCGGCGGCCGCTGGCCCGGTGGCGAACGCCCCCGGCGCCGTCGTCGCTGCAGTTCCGGCACCGGCCCAGCACGGCGAAGTGGTAGGGGCGCATCACGAAGCCCCGGTCGCG
This sequence comes from Acidimicrobiales bacterium, assembly GCA_051004925.1. Classification (GTDB taxonomy): domain Bacteria; phylum Actinomycetota; class Acidimicrobiia; order Acidimicrobiales; family AC-14; genus DATAQC01. The sequence goes on from JBPCJV010000054.1 coordinate 1,909, forward strand.
GCGGAGGCGGCGGGCGACGGCGGAGAGGAGATCGGCCGGGGCCTCCTCGACGGCGCCGCAGACCTCGCACACGAGGTGCTGGTGGAGGTCGTCGGTCAGGTGGTACACAGATCGCCCGTGGCCCAGGTGGACGTGCTCCACCAGCCCGGCCTGCTCCAGCGCCTCGAGGCTGCGGTACACCGTCGCCCGGTGCAGGCCCGAATGGGCGCCCTGGACGATGACCGCCAGGTCGTCGGCCGAGAGGTGGCCCTCGGCGTCGAGGAGGGCCTCGACGACGGCACGACGGCCGACGGTGACGCGCTGGCCCTCCTGGCTGAGGGCGTCCAGGATGAGAGCCAGCCGTTCGACGTGCATGTCCTCCTCTGCCCACCGCCGCCGGCCCTGCCGGCCGCGTGTCGGCGTGTGCCCAATGTAGGCGTCGGTGCGGCCGGATGGGCGCTTCGCCGGAGGTGACCGTATGCTCGCCGCCCGTGCCAGGGGTGAGGGTCGGAACGAGTGGTTGGTCGTACCCCGAGTGGGTCGGGCGCTTCTATCCCAACGGCACCCCGCCGGCCCGGATGCTGGCGTTCTACGGCCGGCGCTTTCCATGCGTAGAGGCCCACGCCACCTACCGGCGACTGCCGCTGGCCACCACCCTGCAGCGGTGGACCGAACAGGTGCCCACCGAGTTCCGGTTCGTGCCCAAGGCCCATCTGGGCATCACCCACCGCCGTGACCTCGACGGAGTCGAGGAGCGGATCGCGGCGTTCTTCGAGGCTGTGTCCCCCCTCGGGCCCCACCTCGGTCCCGTGCTGTTCAGCGTGCCCCACCAACAGCCCGACCTGGGACGCCTCGACCGCCTCCTCGGCGGGCTGCCGCCCCTCCCCCGCCGCCCGGTGGCCTTCGAGCTGGGCCCGGCGTGGATGACGCCCGAGGTCGTCACCCGCCTCGAAGCCCACCACGCCACGATCGTCGTCGTGGATGCCGACGGCAGTGTGCCCGTCCCCCTGCTGGCGGAGGTGGGACCGTTAACCTATGTGCGGCTCCGTCGCGGCCTCTACGACCGGGCCACCCTCGACAGCTGGGCCGAACGCCTGGCCAAGGCCGCGGCCGATGGGCGCGAGGCCTACGCGTTCTTCAAGCACGACGATGCCGGGAACGGTCCTCGCTACGCTCGGCACGTGATCAGTCGTCTCCCATGAGCCGACATCGTGGGGCCGGCGCGCCCGAGAGTGTCTCCCCGCCCGGACCCGTCGACCCGACTGTCGACGCCGACCGCGCCGCCGTCGCCGCCCTGCTCGGGCGCGACCCCGAGGGTGACTTCAGCGTCGCCGTGCGGGCCGCCGACGGCCGGCCCGTGGTCATCCGCAACGCGCCCCTGCTGCGAGACGGCACGCCGATGCCGACGCGGTGGTGGCTCGTCGATACCGACCTGCGCCGGGCGGTGAGCTCGATCGAGGCCGCCGGTGGGGTCCGGGAGGCGGCCGCGGCCGTCGACGCCGACGAGCTGACCCGGGCCCACGCCCGCTATGCCGCCGAGCGCGACGCCGACATCCCGGCCGGGCACGAGGGGCCGCGTCCCAGCGGGGGCGTCGGGGGCACCCGCCAGGGGGTCAAGTGCCTCCATGCCCACTACGCGTGGCTGCTGGCGGGGGGCAACGACCCGGTGGGCCGATGGGTGCAGCGCCGCCTCGACGAGGGTGCGCGATGAGCCCCGGGGCCGTGGCGGCGATCGACTGCGGCACGAACTCCACCCGCCTACTTGTCACCGATTCCCACGGGGCCACAATCGAACGCCTCATGCGCATCACCCGCCTGGGCCAGGGCACCGACGCGACCGGCGCCCTGGCCGACGAGGCCGTGCAACGCACCGTGGCCGTCCTCCACGAGTACCGCGAGGTCATGGATCGCCACGGCGTGGAACGGGTGCGGATGACGGCGACGTCGGCGGCCCGCGACGCCGTCAACCGGGAGGCCTTCTTCGCCGCCGCGGCCAAGGCCGTCGGTACCCGGTCCGAGCTGCTGACGGGGGCGGAGGAGGCCCGCCTGTCGTTCCGGGGCGCAACCGCCGACCTCGACCCCGACGACGGACCGTTTCTCGTCGTCGACATCGGCGGGGGGTCCACGGAGTTCGCCGTCGGCACGACCGAGGCCGAGGGGGTGGCATCCACCGACATGGGATGCGTGCGGCTGACGGAGAAGTACCTCCACCACGACCCGCCCGCGCCCGAGGAGCTGTCCCAGGCCTTGTCGGTGGCGCGCGACTGGCTCGACGACGTCGCGCGCGACGTGCCCTCCTCGCTGGAGGCACCCCGCCTCGTGGGCCTGGCCGGCACCGTCACCACGGTCGCCGCGGTCGAGCTGGGGCTTCCGGCCTACGACGGCCGCAAGGTCCACCACTTCGTGCTGACCCGCGCCGCCGCCGAGGACGTGTTCCGCACCCTGGCGACCGAGACACGGGCCAAGCGGGTGCACAACCCCGGGCTGGAGGAGGCCCGAGCCGACGTCATCGTCGCGGGGGCGGCGATCCTGGTGGCGGTGATGCGCTACTTCGGCCACGACGAGTGCCTGGTGAGCGAGACCGACATCCTCGACGGCCTGGCCGCCACCCTGCGGGACGAGGCCCCATGAGTCTTCCCGACGAGCTGCACGGCCGGCGGGTGGTGCTGCGACCTCTGGTGGTGAGCGACTTCGCCCAGTGGCGGGAGGTGCGCGGCCGCAACGCCGACTGGCTGCTGAAGTGGGAACCCAATCCGCCGCGGGGAAACCCCGACGACACCCAGGACCTGGCCGCGTTCGGGGCCCGTTGCGGCGCCCGTCAAAGGGAATGGCAGCTCGGCACGGGCTACGGGTTCGGCATCTTCGTCGGGGGCAACCTGGCCGGGGAGATCAACGTGTCCGGCGTCCAACGGGGACCGTTCCAGAACGCCTACGTGGGCTACTGGATCGACGAGGCCCGGGCGGGGAAGGGCTACGTGCCCGAGGCCCTGGTGACGGTGGCCCGCTTCGCCTTCGACGACGTCCGCCTGCATCGCCTGCAGGTGGCCATCATCCCCCGCAACCACGCCAGCCGCCGCGTGGTCGAGAAGCTGGGCCTGCGCGACGAGGGCGTGGCCCTCCGCTACCTGGCCATCAACGGCGTGTGGGAGGACCACATCCGCTACGCCATCACCGTCGAGGAGTGGGCCGACCGCTGCGAGGAGCTCCTGAAGGCATGGGTGCGCCCCGAGTGAGATTCGAACTTTGTCGAGTTGACTACCTCCCAGGTACCTAACTCGACAGAGAACGTTCCGCTATACGTCGAGGAAGCGGCTGACGGCGACGGCCGAGCCGACGGTGCCGACGACCATGCCCACCAGGAGCAGGAGGAGGCCGGTGCCCATGACGTCGGTGCCCGTCACCAGGAACTGCTTGAACAGCTGCACGTCGCTGTTGGAGCTCTGGATCCAGCTCTGGAAGAAGTTGCGCAGCCCCCAAACCATGAAGAACGCCGCGACCGCGCCGATCACGCCCTGCACCAGTCCCTCGAGCATGAAGGGCACGCGAATGAACCAGTTGGACGCACCGACAAGTTTCATCACCGCCACCTCTCTTCGCCGGGCGAAGATGGCCATGCGGATGGTGTTGAGGATGAGCAGGCAGGCGGCACCGAGCAGCACGACGGCCACCGCCCACAGCATGATCTGGAGGAACTTGGTGATCGAGACCAGGGCCTCGACCTCGTCCTTGGCATAGCTCACGCGGAGCACACCGGCGGTGTTGGCGAACCGGTCGCCGATCAGACGGGTCTGCTCGGCCTCGGCGGGTACCACCCGGTACGACGGCGGGATCTGGTCGACGCCGATGGCGTCGCGCACGTCGGGCTCGTTGGCGAAGATCTTCTTGAACTCCTCGAAGGCCTCGGGCTTGCTCACGTAGTGGTACCGGTCCACCTCGGGCATGGCCTTCAGCTGGCGGTCGACGGCCTCGGACTCGGGCGGCGTGGCGTCGGCCTTCATGAACACCGACAGCTCGACGTTGCCCCGCCACTGGATGGTGGCGCGGTCGACGCCGCGCTTCACCAGGAGGGCGCCGCCGGCCAGGGTGAGCGACACGCCCACCGTGATCAGGGCGGCCGAGGTCATCGACAGGTTGCGTTTCAGGTTGAAGAACGTCTCTCTGGCGACGTAGTCCACTTTTATCGCCACGCGGGGCTCCTCGGAATCTGTGGGCTACCGGACCGGATTGTCGTCCCTGGCAGCAGGGTCATTCTCTAGGTGAAGGCTCCGTACACGCCGCGAGCCTGGTCGCGCACCAGCGATCCCCGGTCGAGCTCGACGACCCGACGCCGCATGGTGTCGACGATGTTGTGGTCGTGGGTGGCCATGACCACGGTCGTGCCCGTGCGGTTGATGCGGTCGAGCAGGCGCATGATGCCCACCGATGTGCTGGGGTCGAGGTTGCCGGTGGGCTCGTCGGCCAGCAGGATCAGCGGCCGGTTGACGAACGCCCGGGCGATCGACACCCGCTGCTGCTCACCACCGGACAGCTCGTTGGGGAGGTTGTCGTGCTTCTTGGACAGGCCGACGAGGTCGAGCACCTGGGGTACCTGGGCCTTGATCACGTGGGCCGGACGGCCGATGACCTCCAGGGCGAAGGCCACGTTCTCGTAGGCCGTCTTGTTGGGCAGGAGCTTGAAGTCCTGGAAGACACAGCCGATGTTGCGCCGCAGCAGGGGGACCTTCCACGTGCTTAGCTGGCCGATGTCCTTGCCGGCAACCCAGATGCGCCCACCGTCGGGCTTGTCCTCTTTGATGAGGAGGCGGATGAGCGTCGACTTCCCTGAGCCGGTAGGCCCCACCAGGAAGACGAACTCCTGCTTCTGGAGGTCGAGCGTGACGTCCCGGAGGGCGACCACTCCACCCTTGTACGACTTGGTGACGTTCTCGATACGGATCATAAGAAGGGGGGTCGCAGCGCCATGCTCGGTACACGTGCCGCGTCACAAGGGTAACCGCGCCGGGCGCCCCCGGACAACCATCCCCGCGATCTCGTCACGCTCGAGGCGCCACTCCTTCGGTCAGGATCGCCTCGCGGGCGAGGACCGTTGCGACACCACCCACCACCACCGACCGCACGCCGTTGGCCTCCAGGGTGGCCAAAATCGGCTCGAACAGCAGCACCCCGCGGCCCTACCGGCCGCCTGTCCGGCGCCGCCAGCGGAGGTACGACTCCATGAAGGCGTCGAGGTCGCCGTCGAGCACGGCGTTGACGTTGCCGGTCTCGTGCTCGGTGCGCAGGTCCTTCACCAACTGGTAGGGGGCGAGGACGTAGGAGCGGATCTGGCTCCCCCACGTCACCTCGCGCTGCTCGCCGGACAGGGCGTCGAGCTCCTTGCGGCGTTCCTGGCGGGCCCGCTCGGCCAGCTTGGCGGCGAGGATCTGCATGGCCACCGCCTTGTTCTGGTGCTGGCTGCGCTGGTTCTGGCACGACACGACGATGCCGGTGGGCTGGTGTGTGATGCGCACGGCCGAGTCGGTCACGTTCACGTGCTGGCCGCCGGCGCCCGACGACCGGTAGGTGTCGATGCGCAGGTCCTTCTCGTCGATGTCGACCTCGGCGCTGACCTCTTCGAAGAAGGGCACGGCGTCGAAGGACGCGAAGGCAGTGTGGCGGCGGGACTGGGCGTCGAAGGGGGAGATGCGCACCAGCCGGTGGACGCCCTTCTCCGACGACAGCAGGCCGTAGGCGTAGCGGCCCCGCACGATGAAGGTGGCCGACGTGATGCCCGCCTCCGCACCCGGCGAGACCTCGTCGAGCTCCACCTCGAAGCCCCGGAGCTCGGCCCACCGCTGGTACATGCGCAGCAGCATCTCGGCCCAGTCCTGGGAGTCGGTGCCGCCCGCCCCCGAGTGCACCTCGCACACGGCGTCGCCCTCGTCGTGCTCACCGGTGTAGAGCGACCGCAGCTCGAGGGCGTCGAGGTCGCGCACGAGGGCGGCCAGGCCCACCTCGAGCTCGGGCCCCACCGAGTCGTCGCTCTCGTCGCGGCCCATCTCGAACAGCAGCTCGGTGTCGGACAGGCGCCCGTCGAGGCCGTCGACCAGGTCGATGTCGTCCTTGACCCGCGACATCTCGGTGGTCACGGCCCGGGCCGCGTCGGGGTCGTCCCACAGGCCCGGGTCCGATGCCGACTTCTCCAATTCGACGAGCCGGGTCCGCTTGCCCTCGATGTCGAGTGCCGCCGCCAGTTCCGACAGCCGCGAGCGCTCGGCCCGCAGTTCGTCGGTCAGGTCCCTCACTTACCGTGGCAGAGCTTGAACTTCTTGCCGCTGCCGCACCAGCACTTCTCGTTGCGGCCCAGCTTCTCGTTGGCCGACTTCACCACCGTCACGGGCGACGCCTCCTGGGCCACGGCCGCCTCCTCGGGCAGGGGCTCGCCGGTGTCGACCGCCTGGCGGGCGGCGGCCTGCGCCACCCCCCCCGCCTGCACGGGGTCGTCGGCCGCCTCGTACTGCACGTTGCGCACGTCGGGCACGGCCGGCTGCTCCACCACCACGTCGAGGTGCATCACGTACTTCACGAAGTCGTCGGCCACGGCCACGACCATCTGGGAGAACATGTCGTAGCCCTCGCGCTGCCACTCGACCAGGGGGTCCTTCTGGCCCATGGCCCGCAGGTTGATGCCCTCCTGGAGGTAGTCCATCTCGTAGAGGTGCTCGCGCCACCGCTGGTCGATGATCGACAACATCACCTGGCGCTCGATCTCGCGCATGGTGTCGGGTCCGAGGTCGGCCTCGCGGGCCTCGTAGTAGCGCACGGCCTCGGCCACCAGGCTGGCGGTGATCTCCTCGGTGGTGGCGGCGGCCGCGAGCTCTTCGGCGTCGAACTTGGTGGGGAAGTACATGGCCACGTCGTGGAGCAGGCCGGGCAGGTCCCAGTCCTCGGGGTACGGGGTGGGGCAGAAGACACCGACCACCCGGGCCACGGCCGCGGCCAGCGACTCCATGGCCTCCTCCCGCAGGTCGGCCCCGTCGAGGATGGCCTGGCGGCGCCGGTAGATCACCTTGCGCTGCTGGTTCATCACCTCGTCGTACTTGAGGACGTCCTTGCGGATCTCGCCGTTGCGGGCCTCGACGGTGCCCTGGGCCTTCTCGATGGCCTTGGTGACCATCTTGGCCTCGATGGGGACGTCGTCGGGCAGGGCCCGGCCCATCACCCAGCTCATGGCCCCGGTGGCGAACAGGCGCATCAGCTCGTCCTCGAGGGACAGGTAGAAGCGGCTCTCGCCCGGGTCGCCCTGACGGCCGGCGCGGCCCCGGAGCTGGTTGTCGATGCGACGGCTCTCGTGGCGCTCGGTGCCCAGCACGTAGAGCCCGCCCAGCGACCGCACCTTGTCGCCCTCGATCCGGCAGGGCTCGTCGTAGGCGGCGGTGCGCTCGGCCAGCTGGGTCTGATACTCGTCGGTGCCCGGCTGCAGTCCCTCGGCCAGCACGTCCATCTCGGCCAGTCCCTGGGGGAACCCGCCGAGGAGGATGTCGACGCCGCGGCCGGCCATGTTGGTGGCCACGGTGACGGTGTGCAGGCGCCCGGCCTGGCACACCACCGACGCCTCCCGCGTGTGGTGCTTGGCGTTGAGCACCGAGTGCGGGATGCCCCGCTTCTCGAGCAGCCGGGACAGCCGTTCGGACTTCTCCACCGAGACCGTGCCCACCAGCACGGGCTGGCCCGTCTCATGGCGTTCGGCCAGGTCCTCCACGACGGCGTCGAACTTGGCCTCCTCGGTCTTGTACACGAGGTCGGGCTGGTCGTCGCGGATCATGGGCCGGTGGGTGGGGATGGGCACGACCGCCAGGTCGTAGGTGTGCGCGAACTCGGTGGCCTCGGTGAGGGCGGTACCCGTCATGCCCGCCAACTTGTCGTACATGCGGAAGTAGTTCTGGAGGGTGATGGTGGCGAGGGTCTGGTTCTCCTCCTTGATGCGGGTGCGCTCCTTGGCCTCCACCGCCTGGTGCAGGCCCTCAGACCACCGCCGCCCCTCGAGGATGCGACCGGTGAACTCGTCGACGATCTTGACCTCGCCGTGCTGCACCACGTAGTCGACGTCGCGCTTGTACAGCTCCTTGGCCTTGAGGGCGGCCTGCAGCTGGTGGACGTAGTTGGACGAGAGCTCGTCGTAGAGGTTCTCGACGCCCAGGGCCCGCTCGACCTTCTCGATGCCCTCCTCGGTGGGCACCACCGTGCGCTTCTCCTCGTCGACCTCGTAGTCGTCGTCGCGTGCCAGGGTGCGGCAGATGCTGGCGAACTTGTAATAGAGGGCGGCAGCGTCCTGGACCCGGCCGCTGATGATGAGTGGCGTGCGGGCCTCGTCGATGAGGATCGAGTCGACCTCGTCGACGATGGCGTAGGCGTGTCCCCGCTGCACCATCTGCTCGCGCGACATGGCCATGTTGTCCCGGAGGTAGTCGAAGCCGAACTCGTTGTTCGTGCCGTAGGTGACGTCGGCGGCGTACTGGGCGCGCTTGTAGCCCGGATCGTCGTGGTCGGGGATGATCAGGCCCACCTCGAGGCCCATCCACCGGTGGATCCGCCCCATCCACTCGGCGTCGCGACTGGCCAGGTAGTCGTTGACGGTGATGATGTGCATGCCCCGGCCGCTGAGCCCGTTCAGGTAGGCGGGGAGGGTGGAGACGAGGGTCTTGCCCTCGCCGGTCTTCATCTCGGCGATCCAGCCGAAGTGCAGCGCCGCCCCACCCATGAGCTGGACGTCGTAGTGGCGCTGCCCGATCACCCGCCGGGCCGCCTCCCTCATCACCGCGAACGCCTCGATGAGGAGGTCGTTCAGGGCATCGTCGATCTCGTCGGGAGCCAGGCCGTCGAGTCGCTCGCGGAACTCGACGGTCTTGTGACGCAGGGCGTCGTCGGACAGAGCCTCGATCTCGGGCTCGACGGCGTTGATGTCGGGCACCAGAGAGTGCAGGGCCTTGAGCTTCTTGCCTTCGCCGGCGCGAAGGACCTTGGACAGGACAGACATGGCCGCCAGTCTACCGACGCCCCTCCGCTCGGCTGCGTGGGCGGCTCTCCTCGTGCCAGGGCCGGCCCGCCCGGGGCGTCAGCAGCCGCTGACCGACGGAGCCGTGCCGACGCGAAGATCGGTGAGGGCGAGCGAGCTGCGTGATGGCGTCAACGACACCGTCACCGAGGGGGGAATCCTCACTGCGGCGCGCATCTGGCCGTCGACGACCAGCGCCGCCGCCCGGCTCCCGACCACGACCGAGAACTTGACCGGGCCGTCGAAACCCGCCTGCACGCCCGAGGGGATGGACTCGTACTCCACCGCCTCGCTGCCGGAGGTCGCCTCGTCGCCCTCGAGCTTGAGGAGCATGGTCTCCTCCTCGGGCTCACCATCGGGCTTCGTCGCGTTGTCCTCGAACCGCACGTCGAAGGCCGGGGGAGCGTTCTCCGCGGTGTCGGCAGTGCCGTCGATCCGAACGCAGTTCTCCCCGGCCAGCGGCAAGGCGTTGGTGCCGGCATCCGCACTTCCCTGGTAGGCCGCCGACCCGCTGCCCACCGTCCACCCCGGGCCCGGCGCATCATCCGGCGGTGAGACCCACGGTCGCGTCGCCGAGCTCGTGAGGACCTCCCGGGCGACATCGGTGCGGAGGTAGATCGACTCCTTGCCCCCGTAGACCAGCTGGAACTGGCTCTCGACGAGGTCGGCGAACGGCGTGCCTGGAGCCGGGTCCTCCTCGATCTTCACGAAGGCGGCGGGCTGCGAGCGACGGATGTCCTCATCGAACCACTCCCATGTGTGGGGGAGAACGTACTGCGGACCGGATCCTCCGAGATATATCTCACCCATGAGAAAGCTCTTCCAGATGAAGCGGCCGGCCGCGACCCGGTGAAAGTTGAGATACGGCCACGGGGCATTCGTCCAGGAAAGAATGGGGTCGTTGTCACGAGAGACCAGGTCGAGCACTCCACGAGCCGCCTGGATATCGCCGCCCTTCCCCTTGTCCTCCTCGCGTGCGGTCGCGCTGAAGCTCGTGAACCGGCTCGCGCGCTTCGCCCCCTCCCGGAATTCCTTGAACCCGGAGAAGTAGAGCGCACCCATGATCGCGATCAGGGGCATGGCGATGGTGATCTTCGCCGCCCGCGGGTACTGACGCAGGGCGTTCCCCGCATACCCCACGAGCACGGCAACCATCAACGCCGTCGGCACCGCGTTGATGACGAAGTAGTGCGAGGAGTACCGCTGGCTCAGGATCTGCTCCATCCAGGAGCCCGCGAGCCAACCCACCACGGCCAGGTTCATGGCCCGGTCGCTCCAGCCGGCGCGGGGCCACGTCGCATAGGTGAAGGCGAGGAACGCCAGGATCGCCAGCGCGACCAGTGGGCGCTGCTGGTAGTACGAGTACATCTTGTCCCAGCCGAGACCGAACTGCGACCCCAGACTGCGACCCGTGCCGCTCGCCATCAGGCGGCCATGTCCGTACCACGACGTCCAGTACTCCTGAAAGCTGCCTCGCAGCAAGTACCAGGCCGGCGCGCTGAGGAAGGTGGCCAGCGCGCTCCCCACCGCGAGGAGGACGAGCCTGGCGCGCGCCGCGGGTTCGGCGCGGTGGATGATCATCGCCACGAGCGCCAGGCCGATCGCGGCAGCGGCGAAGACCTCGGCGACGAGCGTCTGGACAACCAGGCCCAGCACCGCACCGCCCACCACGCAGGAGACCATCCGCCGCCGAGGTGAGAGCCACAAGCGCTCCTCGAAGGTCACGGCCCAACCGATGGCCAGCAGCGCTGCGGTCATGTTCCGGGCGTACAGGACACCGGCGTAGTCCGACGATGACAGCAGGAGATGGACGAACAGCACCGCGCCAGTCGCCAGGGCCAGGGCGCCCGGCGCGCCCTTCCACCGCACGGTGCGACCGGCCACGACGGCGACGACCAGGCCGGCGACCGTGCCGAAGATGGACACCCAGTACCACATGCCGTCGTAGCCACCCAGATGCCGGGCGACGTTGTACGCGAACAGCTCGAGGGGGCCCTTGTTGTAGATCCCGTTCTCGTAGAACGTGCCGCCGAAGTGGTGCACCCGTTCCACGATGTCGCGGGCGAACTGTGCGTCCCAGTCCTGCACGCGCAGCTCGTTCCCGAGAAGGGGGACGGCGGCGACAACCGTGATGGCGGCCACGGTTAACCACAACACCCCGACCCGGAGCCAGCGGCCCGTCACGGGCTCGGGGCTGCTAACCGGCGCGTCGGGCTCGGGGCTGCTCACCGGCGCGTCGGGTTCAGGGCTGCGCATCGGCACCGCCTCGATCGGCGCTGACCGCCACTCCGCTCGGAGGCCCGCTCGGGGCCGCGGCCGGCCGCTCCCGCCCCAGGGCGTCGGCTCCGATGGCCGTGCGGATGACGAGGATCGGCGTGAGGCGGTTGACGGGTCCGACGAGATGTCGCTCCACATCGAGGGGATCGGCGG
>JBPCJV010000055.1:0-3892 GCA_051004925.1 Acidimicrobiales bacterium
GACGCACACTAGGGGGCGCCCAGATACGCATAGCAGCTACAGTCGTGTCCAGCAGGCCAGGTCCTCTATCTCTGCGGGCGGCTCCAGGGGCGGTCGCCGGGCTAGGTCGGCCAGGACTTCGACCGCCGCGGGATCGGCCACGCACAGCTCGGTGAGCGAGCGGCTGGCGGCGACAACGGCCACCAGCGCCTCCCGCAGGGAGACGTCGTCCTCCAGACGGTCGGCGAGGGCGGGATCCCGGTCACCCAACCGGTCGAGGGCGACCGAGACCGCCACGGGTGCGGCCGACCGCTCGATCGCGGAGCGAAGCCCCTTTCCGGACACCAGGCGAACTTACTAACGTCGGCGGTGATGCCCGAGGCCGAAACCCCGGCCGGAGACGGAACGGCGCGCATCGAGCACGTCGTGGTGCTCATGCTCGAGAACCGTTCGTTCGACAATCTCCTCGGTTTCCTGCACCACCCCGACCCCGACGCCTTCGACGGCCTGTCGGTTGGTCAGCACCACAACGTCGACGCCGCCGGAACGGCGGTGAAGTCCACCGACGACGGTGTCCCCTCCGGCCTCGACCCCGACCACAGCCACGAGGGTGCGCTGCGCCAGATGGCGGCCGTCGGCGACGTGGCGGCCAACGGCGGCTTCCTCCGCAGCTACGAGGAGTGGCTCCGCGGCCACGAGGATCTGGCGGGCCCGGCCGAGGCGGTGATGAAGTGCCTCGACCCGGCCGTGCAGTGCCCGGTGATCGCCGGGCTGGCGCTGGAGTTCGCCGTGTGCACGGCCTGGTTCAGCTCGGTGCCCGGCGAGACCTGGCCCAACCGCAACTTCGCCCACGCCGCGACCTCGGACGGCACCGTCAACATCGAGCTCGGCCTCTTCTACGACCGCACCATCTTCGAGCTGATCGCCAGGAAGCGGAAGTCGTGGCACGTCTACTACGACGGCACGCCGCAGGTGTGGTGCTACCCCAAGCTGTGGCGGCGTCGCACGTTCGTCGACTTCTTCCTGCGGCGGCGGGCCAACATCGGCAACTGGTTCGAGTTCTCTCAGTTCGCCGGGCACGCGGCCGGCACCCTGCCCTCGTATTCGTTCATCGAGCCCGCCCACAACCGGATCTACAGCCCCGAGGGGGCTCCCAGGCGCACCAACAGCCAGCACCCCCACAACAACCTGGAGAACAGCGACGACTTCGCGGGCGGCGAGGCCCTGATCGCCACGGTCTACGAGGCGCTGCGGGCCAATCCCGCCCAGTTCGCCAAGACCCTTCTGGTCATCACCTACGACGAGCACGGCGGCCTCTACGACCACGTGGACCCACCGGCGGCCGTCCCGCCGGGTGACCGGGTATGGCCGGGGCTGACCCGCCTCGTCGGACGGTGGTTCCGGGCCAAGGCCGACCGCGAGGCCAAGCAGAAGCGCAACAAGAGCTTCGACTTCCGGCGGCTCGGCGTCCGGGTGCCGGCCGTGCTGGTGTCGCCGTGGATCCCGCCCGCCACGATCGTCAACCAGACCCTCGACCACGCCAGCATCCCGGCCACGTTGCGCCAGGTGTTCGCACCGGACGCCAAGCCCCTCACCGCCCGCGACGCCAAGGCCGCCACCTTCCACCGGGTGGTGACCGAGTCTCCCCTGGCCGGGCCCCGGCCCGGCCCCGGTGAACCGAACCCGCTGGGCCTGCCCGTCCTGCCCGACCTGAGCGCAGCAGCCCGGGCCGCTCCTCCACCGCGGCCGGTGACGCCCGAGGGTCGAGCGGCCGGGCCACCGATCCCGCCGGCGCCCACCAACGATGTCGACGCCGAACTGGCGCGCCTGGCCGAGGAGGTGGACAAGAAGCTGCGGCGCCGTCCCGCCACGGTCGTGGCCCGTCGCCGGGCGGAACGTCAGGGCCGCCCCGAGAGCCTCACGGCCAGGACGGGCGAGACCTTCGCTGCGGACGAGGCCGTGAGCCTGTTCAACGCCTCGGCCAAGGTGGCGCGTCGCAGCGGGAACCGCCCTCCGGGAGCCTGACCCTCTCCAGACCCGGACGTGTCGCGCTCGACGACACACGCCGTCGTTTGGCGCGACAAGTTCGGTGAGAGGGGGTCCGGCGCGACCGCCTTCCCGGTAGGCTGAGCTCGTGGGTCGCCTTCGTGTCGCCGCCTGCCAGCTCGATCTGGTGGTGGGAGACCTCGACGCCAACGTGGCCGCCATCCTCGGCGCGCTGGAGAAAGCCGAAGCCGCCGGCGCCGACCTGGCCGTGTTCCCGGAGCTGGCCGTCACCGGCTACCCGCCGGAGGACCTCCTCCTCAAGCCCGGGTTCGTGGCCGACAACCGTGCCGCCCTCGACAAGCTCGCCGCCCGTACCGGCCGCTGCGCAGCCATCGTCGGCTTCGTCGACGCCGGCCGCGACCTCTACAACGCCGCCGCCGTGTGCGCCCACGGTTCGGTGCAGGGTGTCTACCGGAAGCGCCTGCTTCCCAACTACTCGGTGTTCGACGAGCAGCGCTACTTCGCTGCCGGCCCCGACGAGCCCACCTTGTTCGTCGTCGGCGGGGTCCGGGTGGGGGTCACCGTCTGCGAGGACATCTGGTCGCCGACCGGCCCCATGACCGACCAGGCCGCGGGCGGGGCCGAGCTGATGGTGAACATCAGTGCGTCGCCCTTTTACGCCGGACGCCTGGTCGAGCGCGAGCGGATGCTGGCCACACGCGCCGCCGACGCGTCGTGCGCCCTGGTGTACGTCAACCTGGTCGGCGGCCAGGACGAGCTGGTCTTCGACGGCGCGTCGCTGATCGTCGACGCCGAGGGGCGAATCGTGGCCCGGGCCCCGCAGTTCGTCGAGGACGTGATGGTCGGCGACGTCGACGTGCGCCCCGTGTTCCGCAAGCGCCTCCTCGACCCGCGCGGCCGGGCGGTGGCGCCGTCGTTGACCGCGGTGGACCTGACAAATGAGCCCCACGACGCGGACGGCCCCGCCGATCACGGAGCGGCCCGGAAGGCCGGTCCCAACCAACCCGGCCTGGCCGACCCCCTCGACAGGGTGGCCGAGATCCACGCGGCCCTGGTGGTGGGCACGCGCGATTACGTCACCAAGAACGGCTTCAGCGACGTCGTCATCGGGCTGTCGGGCGGCATCGACTCGACGCTGGTGGCCGTCATCGCCGTCGACGCCCTCGGGGCCGACCACGTGCACGGCGTGGCCATGCCGTCGCGCTTCTCCAGCGCCGGGGCCAACGACGACGCGCAGAAGCTGGCGGAGTCGCTCGGAATCGACTACCGGGTGATCGCCATCGAACCGGCCCATTCCGCCCTGCTCGACATGCTGGCTCCGTCGTTCGCCGGCACCGAAGAGGACCTGACCGAGGAGAACATCCAGGCGCGCGCCCGCGGGATCGTCCTCATGGCCCTGTCCAACAAGTTCGGATGGATGGTGCTGGCCACCGGCAACAAGAGCGAGATGGCCGCCGGTTTCGCCACGCTGTACGGCGACATGGCCGGGGGCTTCGCGGTGATCAAAGACGTCTCCAAGACGACGGTCTACGAGCTGTGCCGGGAACGGAACCGACGCGTCCACGACGACCAGGCCCCCATCCCCGACTCGGTGCTCGACAAGCCCCCCTCGGCCGAGCTGCGGGCCGACCAGCGCGACGACCAGTCGCTGCCCCCCTACGACCAGCTCGACCCCATCCTCGAGGCCTACGTCGGCGGGGACGCCACGGCCGTCGACCTGGAGCGGGCAGGCTTCCACGGCGAGCTGGTGCGCAAGGTGGTGGCCCTGGTCGACCGGGCCGAGTACAAGCGCCGCCAGGCCCCGCCCGGGGTTCGGGTCGCCCCGAAGGCGTTCGGCAAGGCCCGGCGCCTGCCCATCCCCAAACATTACCGCTGAGCCGTTCGAAGAGGCCAGCGAGCGGGCCGA
>JBPCJV010000056.1:0-18985 GCA_051004925.1 Acidimicrobiales bacterium
GCTGTCGCCTGCCCGTGGCCACCGCCCGGGCCCGGGTGCGCCTGGGCCGGACCCTGCGCCATATGGACACGGCCGAGGCGGTCTGGCTGGCCGGTGCGGTGGGCGAGGCCCAGGTGGGCCTTCTGGCCCGGGCCCACCGGCCCGCCACGGCCGAGGCCTTGGCCCGCGACGGGCAGTTCCTGGTGGGCGAGGCCGCCCGCCTGCGCTTCGCCTCCTTCGCCCGGATCATGGCCTACTGGGTCATGCGGGCCGATCCCGACGGCGCCGACGCCGACGGCGCCGCCCAGCGCGAAAGTCGTCGCCTGCACCTGTCGAAGAGCTTGGGGGGCATGTGGTTCGCCGACGGGGTGTTCGACCCCGTGACCGGGGCCATCATCGCCACCGAGCTCACCCGCCTCGAAGACGAGCTGTTCAGGACCGACTGGGCCGAGGCCAAGGCCCGGGTGGGCGACGGCGTCGGTGTGGCCGACCTGGCCCGCACCCCCGCCCAGCGCCGGGCCGACGCACTGGCGGACATGGCCCGCCGCTCCGCCGCCGCCGACGGCAACGGCCGGCGGCCCGAGCCGCTGTTCACCGTGCTGGTGGGCTACGAGACCTTCGCGGGCATGCTGTGCTTGTTTCCGGGGGTCCCAACGGTCGCGGGGTCCTGGGCCGTATGGTCTGGCAAGTGGACCGGAGGGCACAGCGGTGGCGGGCGCAGTGGCCTGACGGCGTCGAGGGCGACCAGCCTCCACTCCGTCTCGTCGACGAGGAGACCGCTGCTGGCGAGGCGGGCGCCGCCTGGAGCAGCCTCGATCGTCTGCTGGCGACCAACCCGGGCCTGGTCGAGGTCGCCCGGGCGGCCGACGAGTTGGCCATCCAGTCGCTGGCTGTTTCGACCAGGGAGGGCTATGCGCGGTCGTGGCGTTCCTTCGAGCAGTTCTGCGAAACCCACGACCTGACCTCTGTCCCGGCGGAGATCGACACCGTCCGGCTCTATCTGGCCAGCGAGGTCGAGAGGGGGATTCGAGCCGGCACCGTGTCCTCGCGGTTGTGCGCCATCGACCACTATCACGCCGAGGCCGGGTTCCCCCCTCCTGGTATCCATCCCCGAATCGCCAAGCTCATGATGGGCATCCGTCGCAGCCTCGGCACCGAGACCCTCCACCAGAAACAGCCGTTGCGCGTCGAGGAGCTGCGGTCGGTGTGTCAGGCCATGGACCGCCTGAGCCCGAACCGTCGCCGAGACTGTGTCCTGGTGTCGCTGGCGGCCAAGGGAATGAACGCCTCGGCGCTGAGCGCGCTGGAGTGGCCCGATGTCGAGCTCAGCGTTTCCTCGCTGACACTCCAGGTCGCATCGCGTGGCGCCAGGATGCAGACACTGATGCTGGCGGCCGAGCCCGCCTCTGCGGCCTGCCCGGTGCGAGCGGTGCGGGAGTGGCGGGCTGAGATCGGTGCTCGGGTCAACGGGCCGGTCCTCGATCGCCTCCGCGCCGACGGCACCCTCAGTGGTGAGGCCATGGCGAAACAGACCGTCACCACCGCCATGCGCCGCTGGGCCCGCGCAGCAGGGCTCACCGTGGAAGGGGCGCGTGCCCCGGCATGGGAACCGACGACGGCCGCGCGAGCGATCACCGGCATCCGTTCACCGACGCTTCTCGACGTGCGGGACCGGGCGATGCTGTTGATCGGCTTCGCCCTGGCCAGCCGACGGGCCAACCTGATCGAGTTGACCTTCGGCGACGTGGCCGAGGTGCCCCAGGGTCTGCGGGTCCACCTGGCCCGCATGAAGCGGGACCAAGAAGGGCGGGGGACGTTCCTTCCCGTGCCGCGGACCACCAATGCCCTCACGTGTCCCACCGCCGCCTTCCTGGCCTGGCGAACCCGAGTGGCCAGCGAGCTTGGAGGCGAGCCCCCGCCCGAGTACCCACTGTTCGGACGCGTGGTGGCTGATCGCCTCACCGGCCAGGCACTGGCCGGCCATGCCGTGGCCGAGGTGGTCAAGCGTCGGGTGGCAGCCGCCGGGCTGGACCCGGCGGCGTTCGCTGCCCACAGCCTGCGCTCGGGCTTTTGCACCACCGCTTCGGAGCGGGGCGTGGAGCTGGACAAGATCCGCGACCAGAGCCGCCACCAGAGCATCGGCATCCTCCTCGGCTACATCCGCTCGGCCACCCTGTTCCATCCCGACTCTGCGGTTATGAGGATCGGCCTGTAGGCGGAGGATCGATGTGCAGCCGTCGTGCGGCCGCACCCTTGACCCCAGCTTCGTCGGCATCGAAGTAGCGGGCGGTGGTGCGGAGATCGTCGTGGCGAGCATGAACGGCGGTGTCTTCCACCGACGCGCCAGCGGCCAGCATGGCGGTGATCCCGCCCCGGCGGGCCGATCGACCGCCGAGCCCGGTGACATCCACACCCGCGGCGGCGGCGCGGGCCTTGAGCACCACGCCCAACAGATTGCGCGAGCCCTGTCCGTGAGCCAAACCGCCGCTGACGCCGATGGGGGCCGGGAACACAGGATCGTCGGGTCCGAGCTCAGCACCCATGGCTTGGAGCCACGCGTCGACGGCCCGCACAGGGCACAGCTCGGCCCGGGTGCTCGGAGGCACGGCAACCCAGCGTCCTCGTCGCTCGAGGTCGGACTTGCCGCCCCGCACCGTGACCAGCAGCCCTTCTGGCCGGCGCTGCAGGTCCGACACCCGCAGCTCCACGACCTCGCTGGGGCGAAGGGTGGCCACGAAAGCCAGCAGGATCATCGCCGTGTCGCGGAGGTGGTTGCGGCGATCCCGCCAGTAAAGGTAGTGGACGTAGCGGGTCAGGGACGCCTCGGTGAAGCCCTCGCCGTAGAACTTGGCGTAGGGGGCGCCAGGAGGCTGCACATCGGGGATGCCCCGGGACAGCTGGTTGGCCAGCACCGTCGCGATGGGGTGAGGGTCATCGACAGCGGCGTAGGTGACCGGGCGGTGCCCGGTGACGCCGACTTCGACCTGGGAGAAGCCGAACACCAGCGACGCCTGGCGGGGAGCGTCCCGTCGCATCGCCTGCAGTGTTCGCACCGGGCAGCGTGCCGGCTCGGCTGCGGCGTGGAGGACGATCTCTCGGGCCCCCATGCCGGGGCCGGCCCGGCCAGGGACCACACCCGGGAACCGCACGAGCACCGAGTCGCGCCCGGACTGGTCGACGCCGTCCCAGCGAAGCTTGACCAGCTGGCGCAGTGGGACACCCGCGTCGTAGGCCACCACCACGGCGCAACGGTTGCGCAGCGTTCCCAGGTTCTCCGGGGGTGGGACCAGGCTCACCATCGCGGCCAGAGCGTCGACGCCCAGGGCGCGAACGGGTTTGGGTGGTGTTCGGTGGGCATGCGCGGCCGCCGCCAGGGTGGCCCGCGCCAGGTCATCGGCGTAGGGGTTGGCCAGTCCGGCCTCCTCGTGGGCGTGGGCCACGGCCACACAGATGTTGCGCACCGAGTTGGGAGCGCTGAGAAGCGTCCGTTCGGCGATGAAGCGGGCCAGGGTCCGTCCACTGGCCGGCAGCGCGTCGAAGCCAGCGTGGCCGGCGGCGGTGTGAGCTTCGCACCAGCGCCGGAAGTACTCGAAGCGATCGCCGTAGCCGTGACGGGTGGACGGCGCGAGAGCGGCCGCCTCGAGCTCCGCCGCCCGGGCGGCGGCACTTTCCAGCTCCGCGTCCCGACCACGAGGAGTCATAGGTCTAGGCGGTTGACGGCACGTTCGGGATCGCCGCTTCCGGGGCTCTCCCGGTGAGCGCCCATGGTGTCGTCGAGCGTGGCCCGGCGCAGGGCCTCCCGAAGCTCCCAGACCGTCGCTCCCCGTTGCTCGCCTGAGCTGGCCAGGCCACGGCGAAGCGACGCCGCGCTGAAATGGTCGGCCAGACCGGCCGCGGCAACGCGATTGCGAACGGCCCGGGTCACAACCACCGGATGGGCCCGCCGAGTGGGGCGGGGCTGGGCACCGTCGATGGGACAGAACAGGAAGTGGTCGCTTTCGAGGCCGGCGGCGCCAACCCAGCGTTGCAGGAGACGCCCCAACGGCTGGCCAGGAAGTTTCAACCCCGAGGCATCGGCGCCGGTGCCGATGCGAACCAACACTTCGTCGGCGTCTACATGCACGTCACCAACACGAAGGGCGACGACCTCGCTGGCGCGCAGGCCCCCGAGCATGGTGCACACCAGCATGGCGTCGTCGCGCCGTCGACGGAGGCGGTCAGGATCCATCAGGTCCAACACTTCGGCGAGATCGCCGACGTCGAGGCCGGCGCCGGGGAAGGGATAGAGGCGAAACCGCCCTGGGTTGTTCCGGGTCCAGTCATACATGGGTGCGCGCAGATTCCGATGGATCCTGCGGGGATCGCTGACGATGGCAACGCCGCTGTTTCCGGCCGAGACGCCGAAGACGTGGGTGCACCCCGTCGGCTCGGCGTCGCCAAGCTCACGCACGCCCCGCACCGGGCAGAGATCGACGTCGGTCCGCGAGCGCATGGTGATCGAGCGGGCTGGCGCGGCCGAACGGAAGCCGTTGGCGACGACTGGTGGTAGGTGCACTCGGACGCCGACGCCCCCCATCTCGACTGCGTCCCAGCGCAGCGCCCCAAGCTGAGCAAGGGGTGCCTCGCCCCAGTAGCCGACGAGCAAGGCAGCGCGATCCCGCAGGGTCCCGACGTCCGGTGGTTGCCGGGCGGCGAGCAGGACCGACAACGTCTCGTCCTCGATCGGGCGCGTCGGTTGTGGCGGCGCCGCCTGACGTCGGTGCCCTTTGAGGACCTGCCTGACACCGCGATCGGCGCACGGCGAGGCGAAGCCGGCGGCGCGATGAAAGTGGGCGATGGCACCAACGTCGCCGTCGAGGGTCCCGGGCCGGAGATGGCGGCGTGACGCCAGGAAGAGCGCCACAGTGCGGGCGTCAGCGGGCAGGGCCGCGAGTCCCTCGGCTTCGCACCAGCGACGGAACCGCCGCCATGCGAATCCGAAGCTGGCCAGGGTGGATTCAGCATGCCGTCCGGCAAGGAGTTCGTCGATGCGTCGATCGAGGACGTCGGGCGGGAGCAGCCCCGCGATCGGCGCCGACCCGCGTCTGCCCCTTCGATCGCGCACTTCACCCATGGCGGTCGGCTGGTTCCCGTGGACTGGCGGACCGCTCCACGGGAACCGACACTACGGGGTCTCGCGACGTTCGTGAGGAATATCGGAACGAAGTCGCGCTAGAACAATCTCTCGCAACCTTCGCCGCTTGGGCTTCGACCATACGCTTCCGGGAGAGCCCACCCCCAACGCCAGCATTTCGTGTCCACGAGGCCCGCTACGCAAACAGCGTCGTCCCGCTGGCGGTAGTCCTGGCGCAGTCCCTCGAACGGAGCCACCGTTTCGAACTGCCCATTGACTATCGGACTTCGTTATATCATAATGTGAGCATGGCCCGATCGGCGAGACCCCTGCCGTCAGCGTCGCTTCACATCGTGCTGGCCCTGCTCGACGGCGAGCTACACGGTTACGCGTTGATCGGACGAGTGTCGGAGCTGAGCGACGGGGCGGTCAAGATGGGCCCCGGCACCCTGTACGGGACCATCAACCGCCTCGTCGTCGACGGCCTCATCGAAGAGACGACCGATCGGGTCCGCCGGAATGACAGCGAGCGGCGCCGGTACTACCAGCTCACCGCCAGCGGCCGCTCCGTTGCCCTCGACGAGCTCGTCCGCCTCCAGGGCCTGGTGCACCGGATCGCCACGCACCTCCCGCGCGGAGCGATCGGGTGAGCAGCTCACAGGCCGGCGGCATCTACCGGGGGTTGCTGCGGTTCTACCCACGCCGCTTTCGTGACGAGTACGGAATCGACATGGCCCATATGTTCGCCGACCAGCTGCGCGACGAGCCCGCCGGTCGCGTCTGGGCGCGCGGCGTCGTCGATCTCGCCATCACCATTCCCGCCCGACACCTGGAGGCCCACATGAACCGACCGCCGAATCCCGCCGTCCCTCTTGTCTTCGCCGCGGTCAGCATCAGCGGTGTCGTCTTCGCGATGATCGGTGGTTCCAACCCCGGGATGCTGGGGCTCGGACTCGCGGTCGCGGTCGTGGCCGGCCTGCTCGCCCTCGCCGCCTGGCGGCACACCCGAGCGGTTTCGACCGCTCGCCCGGCAACCGCACACTGGTGGCAGGTCCTGCTCGTCGGCGTGGGCGTGCTGGCCACAACGATCGTCGTCCTCAACGTCGTCGGCGAGGTCAGCGAGGATTTGTGGTTGCCGATGATGCTCACCCTGCTCGCCGGGGTCGTGACAACCGCCTCCGGGATTTTCCTCGGTGTCGCGCGCCTCACCGAGGAGCGTCCCGCCGTGCCGCGGACTGACTGACCATACAGGCCGTCGCCTCCCCGGCGACGGCTGACCGAGATCGGAGACGCCAATGCATTGCAGGATCACACCGACGCGCCTCGGCGCGGCCCTCCTCACCCTGACCCTCACGCTCGTGGCCTGCGGAGGAGGCGAATCGACGACACCGGCGACGCCCTTCTGTGCCGCGATAGGGGAGGTGGCGGCGCGGATGGAGCCCAACTCCGGATCGATGACACCGCAGGCGGTCGAGGCACGTTTCGACGAGGTCGTCACGCTCCTCGACGAGGCCGAGCAGACCGCGCCGTCGGTGATCACTGACGACGTCGCCACTTACGCCGCCGCCATCGACGACTACGCCACCGCGCTGGCCGCCGTGGGCTTCGACCTCGACGCCCTCTTCAGCACACCCCAAGGCGCGCAGCTGGCCGAGGACACCTCCCACGCCCTCACCCCGGACGTCATCAACCACATGACCGGCCCGTGCGGCATCACCCTCCGATGAGCTCTGCCAGCACGGCTCGCCTGGCGCGACAAGTGGTCGCTCCCGTCGGGCCGTCCGTACTGCTGGCGCCAGCCGGGGGGCAGCAGTACGGACTCGCTTCTTCACAAAGGACCACGCCGTGCCTTGGTCGTACCCGAGCAGCGCGGCTGAACGTCGGGACCGGTTGAGGAACGATCGCGAAAGCAGGTAGCGAGCGCTCGCAGGCCTTCCGAACGTGGTCAGCGTCCCCTTGGAGGCGCTCCGGCGTTGGGGGGCCCCGACGATGACGACGGCCCCCCTGTTCAGCCAGCGGGCTTGGGGTGTCTGGGACGTCGAGTTGTGACTGTTGGCGCCCGCGAGAATGTGAGCTGGCCGACGGCACCGTGGTCACGCCCGGCAGCCTGGGCGACTGGCTCGACGAGGCCTGGGTGGAGCGGGTGGTGTTCGACGGGCCCAGCCGGGTGATCGACGTGGGGGTGCAGCGACGCCTGTTCTCCGGGGCCACCCGCCGGGCCATCGAGATCAGAGACCGCGAGTGCTTCCACGAGTTCTGCGACGTTCCCGCCGAAGCGTGCGAGATCGACCACCCGCTGCGGTATTCCGAGGGTGGGCCCACCACCCAAGACAACGGCCGCCCGGCGTGTGCGTTTCACAACCGGGCGCGGGAGCGGGGACCGTGAGCTACCCGGGGCGGCCGCTTCCAACAACCGCGGCGGCGGGAAGAGTCACGAGACCGTCGGGCCCGCCGAACGACGCCGTCGCCACCTCGAGGTAGCGCGCCTTCAGCTCGGCCCGGCGCTCGGTCGAGGCGGCGGCGAGGACGGCGCCGGTGCGGGGCGTGCCATCGGCGACGTGGTCGAACCAGGTGCCGGGATCGACGGTGATGGTCCAACCCACCCGCGACACCTCCACGTCGCGGAGACCGGCCGCGTCGAGGAGGGCGACGAAGCGGGCCTCGTCGGCGAAGCGGTCGTTCTCGGGCCCGGGCGGCACCACGTCGGGCAGGCCGAGCGACTGCACGACGGGCCCGAACAGGCCCAGCGCGGGATTGGCGTCAGCCACGTCCCAGACGCTGAGGGCCACGCGGTGCCGGCACACACGCGCCAACTCGGCGACGACGGCCGCAGGGCGGGGCAGGTGGTTGAGCAGGAACCCGGCCAACACCGCGTCGAAGCCGCCGTCGCCGAAGGGAAGCGCCTCGGCGCCGGCCTGGCGGGCGTCGAGGCCGGCGGCGCGGGCCAGATCGACCATGGCCGCCGACTGGTCGACGGCCGTCACCTCGGCGCCCCGGTTCCGAGCGACGGTGGCGACCACGCCGGGGCCAGTCCCCACGTCGAGCACCCGGGTGCCGGTGCCGACGCCGGCGGCGTCGAGGAGGGCGTCGGCGGCGCCGCTCGTGAGGCCGGTGAGGCGGGTGGCGTAGGGCGCGGCCCGGGTCTCCCACGCCTGGCGCTCCCACTCGGCGAAAGCATCGAGCTGTTCCTCGGAATGGGTCACCGGTGCGCCTGGCCCCCCGGCACCTGGACACCCCACGACCCGCCCAGGTCGACGATGCCGCGAATCGAGCCGTGCGGAGTGCCGGCGTCGACGACGAAGCGGAACGACCGGTCGTGGGTGTCGAGAACCTGGCCGGAGCCCCCGTCGGAGATGCTGGCGCTTACGTCGTAGGTGCCGGGCAGGAGCGCCAGGGCGTCGACGGCAAGGTCGGCATGACCCCGGCCCGCACCGGCGGCCCCGGGTTCGCCCTGCTCGAACCGGGTGGCGGTCACCTCCACACCGGTGTCGGTGTGGACGGCCATCCCGAACACCGGGCGGTCGACGCTGCCGTCGAGGCGGTAGTGGAACCGGAACACCACCGCGTCGCCGGTCAGGGCCTCCCGGGTGGGCACGTGGTCGTGACCGAGCAGCTCCACCTGGGTGATGGCGTTGCCTCCGGTGCCCGCCTCGGGCGCCTCGGCCCCATCGGAACCGCCGCCGACGATGTGGAGGTAGTGGTCGACGACGTCGTCGACGGGCCCGACCAATCGCAGGCTGCCTCCGTCCAACCAGGCGGCCACGTCGCACAGGTTCCGGATGGAGTCGAGGGCGTGCGACACCAGCACCACGGTGCTGCCCTGGGCCCGCAGCTCGGTGAACTTGTCACGGCACCGCCGCTGGAACTGCTCGTCGCCGACGGCCAGCACCTCGTCGACCAGCAGGACGTCGGGGTTCACGTTGATGGCCACCGAGAACCCCAGGCGCAGGTACATGCCCGACGAGTAGTTCTTGACCGGCGAGTCGATGAAGCGCTCGAGCCCGGCGAACTCGACGATGTCGGAGAACTTGCGGTCGAGCTCCTTCTTGCCCAGGCCCAGGATCGACCCGTTTAGGTACACGTTCTCGCGACCCGACAGCTCGTGGTGGAACCCGGCGCCCAGCTCGAGGAGGGCGGAGACCTTGCCCTGGGTGACGATGCGGCCCGAGTCGGGGCGCAGGATCCTGGCCATGCACTTGAGCAGGGTGCTCTTGCCCGAGCCGTTCTCGCCGATGAGGCCCATGGCCGTGCCCCGGGGGACGGTCAGCGTCACGTCACGCAGCGCCCAGAACTCCTCGAACCGACCCCGCCGGCGCTGCAGAAGCGTGGACTTGAGCGACTGGTTGCGTTCCTTGTAGAGCCGGAACCGCTTCGACACCCCGTCGACGTCGATGACACTGCCCTCCCCCGAAGAGGACCCGGACGACGATCCGTTGAGGCTCATTCAGAGGGTCGAAACTGCTCGTCGGCCTCTTGCCCGGCCGACATCCAGACGTTTCTGGCCTTCCCGGTTACTTTGCGGGCGAGGTGCACGGCCGTCTCCACCCGGCCCGACCGGCGGCCGCGCAACCGGGGCGTGGCCATCCAGGCGAAGGCGGCCTCCACCTCCACCCGGTAGGCGGCGGACGCCAGCTCCGGTGCACACCGGTAGACGACCTCCGGGGCGGCCCGTGAGGCCAGCACGACGTTGTCGGCGAGGAGCACGCCGTTGCGGAACTCGAGCTGGGAGAACTGCTCGGCCGTCTCCACCCGCACCTGGTGACGCTCGGTCGACCCCCGAATCGAGAACGACAGGGTGAGGCGGTCGAGGCGGAGCAGGCTCGGCTCGTCGGAGCAACGGATCATCACCCCACGAAGAGGCTGGGCCGCCACCTCGGCCAGCACGTAGCTCAGGCCGTTGACGTTGGGGCCGGCCCCTACGCGGACGGCCTCGTCGAACCCGCCGCCCGTGTCGACGAACACCCCTACCGTGCACCGCTGGCCGGCCTCGAAGGCCTCGGGGGGAAGGGTGCCGTCGAGCACCGCGCCGGTGCCCAGAGCCAGCGGGGGGTTGTGCATCGCCGCCGCCCCGAAGGGCCAGTAGATCTTGGTCATGGGCAGGCCGAGAAGCTGGCGAGGGGTCATGTACTGGAGGGTGGGGACGAAGCCGTCGTGCACCACGGCGTCGCTGCTCGACGAGCCGAAGTCCTGGTCGTGCAGCCATGACGAGAAGAGGCCGACCTCCTCGGTGGTGGGCGCCACGACGAAACGGGTGGTGGCGGCGACCAGCTGCGGCACGGCCCGCCCGTCGAGGCGCCGGGCCTCGGGGGGCATTGCCTCGCGGTAGCGACCCCACTCGCGCTGGAAGGCCAGGATCCCGCGCTGCACGGCGGCCCGCTGGAGGATCTGGGTGCCGCTCTGGGCCGGCTCGCGCAGCACGGGCCGGGCGTCGTCGGTGAAGTCGAGGAGCGTGCCCTCGTCGTGCATGCACACCTGCTCCAGGATCTCGGGGCTCCTGGTGATCCACGACGCCTCGTCGGGGAAGCCCGACGTGGCCAGGAACCCCTCGGCGCGCACACCGTCGAGCGTGCGTTCGAGTGCGCCTTCGTTGGTGAGCAGGTATAGGCCGAAGGTGCTGATGCCCGCGCCCGCGCCGTCCAGGGCGGCGTCGAGGTTGACCTGGATGGTGCAGCCCCAACCCAGGTCGACCACTGCGGCCCTGCCCCCGGTGGGGCGCACCGTGCGGAGGACGTAGTCGACGAGGCGACTCCGCAGCTCCGAGGCATTGGCCACGATGGCCGCACGCACGTGGGGCTGTTCTGTCATCCGGCGCAGGGCCCGGTCGACCAGCTCGGGCTCGTCGAGGCGGGTCTCGACATCGGCCGCCAGTTCCGGGAGCTGACCGAGGCCGATGCCCAGGGTGTCGCACAGTTCGCCCAGGGTCGGAGCCGCCCGCCGATCGACGAAGGTCTTCAGCTCCTCGAGGCTGGCCTCGAACACGGCGGCGCGCGAGCTGACTTGGCGCGAGAGCCAGAGCGTCTCGGCCCGTACCGATGAGCCCGTGTACGAGCGTGCACCGTTGATCAGGCGGGAAAGGAACTCGCCCTCGCGCATGAGGCAGTAGACGGTGCCGACACCCTCCTCGCGGGCCCGCCGGTGCACCCACTCGGCAAACCCGGTGAAGACCGGGCCCAGGACCGTCGCCCCGAAGCGCCAGTACGGGTTGGTGGCGGCGGGCAGCCCGCTGCCTTCGAGCTGGCTCACCGCCTTGGCCCGCACCGCGCTGAGCCCGAAGTCACCACTCACCGGGTCGAGCGTGGGCTTGACCCGCTGGCGGGCATCGGTGCGCAGCAGCTTCTCGCTTTCGAGCACGGCCCGCAGCGAGCCGGGATGCTTGTCGAAACCGACGCTGCGGATGCCCGCCTTTCGGGCCCGCTCGCCGTCGGCCTCGGCGTTGTCGCCGATGTGCAGCACGCGTCCGGGCTCCACGTCGAGCGCTTCCAGCACGAGCGGGAAGAGGCCGGATCCCTTGCCCACGCCGTGCTGGCTGGACGTGAAGATCTCGTCGATCTCGAGCTCGTCGAACGGCTGACGGTCGAGCATCCGCCGGAGCTGGGCGGCGGAGAAGTATGTGTCGGACACGCACACGACGCGGAGGCCGAGCTTGGCCTGGGCGACCTGGGCCAGCCGCAGCACCTCGCGGTCGGCGAAGGTGATCGACGTCTCGAAGGCCACCTCGAGCTCGGGCGCTTCGAGGAGAGGGACGCGGAACAGGTGCGCGGGCATCTCCCGGTACACGGCCTCGAGGCTGACCTCGGGCACCTCACCGGTGCGGGCCACCTTGCGCCGGGCCCTGAGCTCGGCCCGCTCCCGCAACCGGGCGAAGACGTCGGGAACGACGCCGTCGGCCAGGTGGCCGAGCTCGCCCAGACGGTGGCCGAGGAGGACGAAGGCGTCGACCGGCTCGGGGACCAGGCGCCACAGCAGCGTGTCGAACACGTCGAGCGACAGCACCGTGAAGGCGCCGGTGTCGAGCAGCTGCTCGGCCTCCACCAACCGGGCGTCGTTGCCGGCCGCGTCGGAGACCGCGCTGAGATCCTTCACATCGTCGGTTGCCACTGGTCGTCGGTCTCCAAAGCTCGGGCGCCAGCAAGGTTACCGTGGTGCCTGGTGACCCAACCTTCTCCCCCCACAGTCGACGGCAGCGGTCCGCGCCCCGGGCGGGGCGGCCTGCTGCTGTACTCGCTCTCGGAGTTCAGGGAGATCATCCTGGAGTGCCTCGACCGGGTGGAGGCACGCTCGGTCGTGGAGATCGGAGGCGAGGACGGCACCTTCACCGCGGAGCTGCTGTCGTGGGCCGCGGCCCGCGACGGTCGCGTCTCGTGCATCGACCCCACGCCGTCGCCCGGGCTGGTCGACCTCGTGGAGACGTCGGCGGCGGGCGAGCTGCACCGCGGCACCAGCCTGGAGGCGCTCCCCCGGATGCCTGCGAGCGATGTCTACCTCGTCGACGGCGACCACAACTACTACACGCTGCTGCACGAGCTCGAAGCGATCGAGGCCATCTCCGGAGGGACCTTCCCCCTCGTGTTCGCGCACGACGTGGGCTGGCCGTCCGGGCGCCGCGACATGTACTACGCGCCGGGCACGCTGCCCCCGAAGGCCGTCCACCCCCACGACTACGACCGGGGAGCGGTGGTGGGCAGCAGCGACCTGGTCGAGGCCGGGTTCCAGGGCGGGGGCGAGTTCGCGTGGGCCGTCGCCGAGGGGGGGCCAGCCAACGGTGTCCTCACCGCGGTGGAGGCGTTCCTCGCCGACCGACCCCACCTCGAGCTGGCGATCGTGCCGTGCGTGTTCGGGCTCGGAGTGATCTTTCCCGCCGAGGCACCCTGGGTGGGCGCGGTGGGCGAGGTCCTGGGCCGCTACGTCGGCAACCCGTTGCTGGAGCGCCTCGAACAGAACCGTCTGGACCTCTACCTGCGCGTGCTGGAGCAGCAACACGAGCAGTTCGAGACGAGCCTCGGGCTGCGTGACCTCCAGGTGGAGAACCGTGCCCTCTGGGCGCGCGTGCACGACCTCGAGCGCGAGCTGGCCGAAGTCTCCAACCGCTCCAGCCAGCTGGCCGGCGAGTTGCTCATGACCGCTGGAGCCCGGTCGTTCACTGTCGCCGAGCGCCTCTCCCGCCTCCACGCACGCGGCTCGGAGAACCCGGGCATCTCCGGCGCCCGGATGCGGGCGCTGGCCGAATCACTGCAGTCCGTGGCGGGTACGGCCCAGGCGAGTACCGACCAGTGACTCGCCGCCGGCCGCCTTCGAGGCGGCCCGGCGTCGTCTCGGTGGTGGTGGTCAACTACCGGGGGGCGTCGGACACGATCGAGTGCCTGCGCGCCTTCGACACCGATTCCGACTGGCCCCGCGACCGCCTGGAACTGATCGTCGTCGACGACGGGTCGGGCGACGGCAGTGCCAAACGGATCGCGGCCGCGGCACCCGATGCGGTCGTCGTCGAGTCGGCGGCGAACCTGGGCTTCGCGGGGGGGTGCAACCTGGGCGTGGAGCGGGCCTCGGGCACCTACGTCGGGCTGATCAACAACGACGCCCGCCCGGGCGCGCAATGGATCTCCGCCGCGGTCGCCGCCTTCGACGCCCATCCGGCCGTGGGTGCCGTGGCCAGCAAGGTGCTCGACTGGGAGGGCCGGACGGTCGACTACGTGGACGGGTCGCTGGCCTGGTTCGGGATGGGCTACAAGCGCGAGGTCGGCCAGCCCGACACCGGTGCCTACGACGACGACGCCGACGTCCTCTTCGCCACGGGGGCGGCCATGTTCGTGCGATCGGAGACGTGGCGCCAGGTGGGCGGCTTCGACGCCCGCTACTTCATGTTCTACGAGGACGTCGACCTGGGATGGCGCCTCAATCTCCTCGGCCACCGCGTGCGCTACGTGGCCGCCTCGGTGGCCTACCACCGCCACCATGCCTCGATGCGGGCCTACGGCAGCTGGCGCGAGCACTTCCTGCTCGAGCGCAACGCCCTGTTCACGCTGTACAAGAACTACGACGACGAACGCCTGGCCCGCGTCCTGCCCGGCGCCCTCGCTCTCGCCGTGCGCCGGGGCGTGGCGCGCGGCGGGGACGACGCCCACGCCCTCGACCTGAGCCGCGGCTGGGAAGTGGAGGCCGAGGGCGTCGAGGTGTCGCGCGAGACGCTGGCCCCGGCGTATGCAGTGTGCGACTTCGTCGGGCACCTGCCCGGCCTGCGCGCCGACCGCGAGCGCATCCAGGCCGGTCGGCAGCGCACCGACGCCGAGCTGCTGCCGTTGTTCCGCAACGCCCTCGAGCCCGCCTTCGCCGACGCCGCCTTCCTGGCCGACTACCGCGCCGTGGTCGACGCCTTCGGGATCGACGAGGCCTTCGGCGACCGCCGGCGGGTGGTGATCGCCACCGAGGAGCCGCTCACGGCCCGCATGGCCGGGCCCGCCATCCGGGCGTGGGCCTTCGCCGGCGCCCTGGCGGCCGAGCACGACGTGGAGCTGGTGACCCTGCGCGACTGCACGGCAACGTCGGCGCGGTTCCGTTGCCGGTCGGTCACCGACGAGGAGCTGCACGCCCTCGAGCGGTGGTGCGACGTGCTGGTCGTGGGCGGACTGCTCCCGTGGGTGCAGCCGTGGATCACGTCGACGAAGAAGGTCCTCGTCGTCGACGTGTACAACCCCTTCCACCTGGAACAGCTCGAACAGGCCACCGACGTCGGGCGCAACCGGGCCGCCGTCGTCCACGAGTGCACGTCGGCCCTGAACGCCCAGCTGGCCCGCGCCGACCTGCTGCTGTGCGCCTCGACCAAGCAGCGTGACTTCTGGCTGGGCCACCTGGCCGCCCTCGGGCGCGTCAACCCCGCCACCTACGACGAGGACCCCACACTCGATTCGCTCATCGCCGTCGCCCCCTTCGGCCTCCCCGACACAGCCCCGGTGCGCACGCGGACCGCCATCCGGGGTGTGGTGCCCGGCATCGGTGCCGACGACAAGGTGATCCTGTGGGGCGGGGGCATCTACAACTGGCTCGACCCGCTGACGCTGCTGCACGCGGTGGACCGCCTGCGCCAGCGGCAGCCCGACGTGCGCCTGTACTTCCTGGGATTGCGCCACCCGAACCCCGGCGTGCCCGACATGCGCATGGCGGTGGACACCCAGGAGCTGTCGGACAAGCTCGGCCTCACCGGCACCCATGTGTTCTTCAACCACGACTGGGTCCCCTACGAGGACCGGCAGAACTATCTCCTCGACGCCGACATCGGCGTGAGCACCCACCGCCTGCACGTGGAGACCTCCTTCTCGTTCCGCACGAGGATCCTCGACTACCTGTGGGCCTCGCTGCCGGTGGTGGCCACCGAGGGCGACGGGTTCGCCGAGCTGATCGCCGCGAGGGGAGCGGGGATCGCCGTGGCCGCCGGCGACGTCGAGGCCCTGGAGGACGCCCTGTCCCGCCTGGTCGACGACGACGCCCTCGCCGCCGGCTGCCGGCGCGGCGCCGCGGCACTCGCCGCCGACTTCACCTGGTCGACGGCCCTGGCGCCCCTGACGGCGTTCTGCCGGGCGCCACGTCGGGCTCCCGACCTGCTGGGCGCGCTGGGGGCCCCGACGCCGGGCGCCGACGACCGGAGCCGCCCCCTCGACCTCAGGCGCGACCTCGGTCTGCTGCGCGACTACCTGCGCGCCGGTGGCCCGGCCGAGGTCGCCCGGCGAGCCTACGGGCGGGTCGGGCGACTGCGCCTACGCTCGCAGCCATGACCAGGCTGGCCGAGCTCGTCGAGTCGCGCGAGCTGGTGGTCAACCTCACGCTGCGGGAGCTGCGGGGCAAGTACAAGCGGTCGATCCTGGGTTGGGCGTGGTCGCTGCTCAACCCCCTGGCCACCATGGCCATGTTCACGGTGGTGTTCTCGTACTTCCTCCAGATCAAGGCGCCGCCCGGCGACCCGAGCGGTCTGAAGTCGTTCCCCTTCTACCTGCTCATCGGCCTGCTGCCCTGGAACTACCTGTCCAACGGGATGAACGGCGGGATGGGCGCCCTCATCGCCAACTCGAACCTGGTGAAGAAGGTGTACTTCCCGCGCGAGGTGCTGATCTTCGCCAACATCTCCTCCAACATCGTCACACTGCTGATCGAGATGGGGGTGCTGCTCGTCGCCCTCCTGATCGCCGGCAACTTCGTGCTGCCCTGGCTGGCGCCCGTGCTCCTCCTTCTCGTCATCCAGACGGTGTTCGTCCTCGGGCTCGGACTGATCCTGTCGGTGCTCAACGTGTACTTCCGCGACGTGCAGCACCTCATGGGCATCGTCGTGCAGCTGTGGTTCTACGCCACACCGATCGTGTACCCGATCACCTTCGTTCCGGCCAAAGTGCGCACCTTCTACGATCTCAACCCCATGGTGCGCTTCGTGGAGGCCTACCGCGACTGCCTCTACGACCTGCGCTGGCCTCCCCTCGCCGACTGGGCCTACCTCACCGGCGCGGCGGTGATCACGCTCGTGGTGGGAGCCATGGTGTTCGCCCACTTCGAGCCCAAGCTGGCCGAGGAGCTGTGAGCCGGATCGTCGTCGCCACCTGCGACGCCCTCACCCCCAAGATGGCCGGTCCGGGCATCCGGGCCCTCCAGATCGCCGTTACCCTTTCCGCCGAGCACGACGTGCAGCTGGTCACGACGTCGGTGGCCGGCATCAGCGATCCGCGGTTCGATGTGCGCAGCGTGAACGACCGCGAGCTGGCCGAGCTCGAACGGTGGTGCGACGTGCTGGTGTTCCAGGGCTGGCTCGTGACCGGGCGCCCCTTCCTGCTGTCGTCGACCAAGGTGCTGGTGGCCGACATCTACGACCCCATGCACCTCGAACAGTTGGAGCAGGGACGCGACGACGGTGAGGACGCCCGCCGCCTGGCCGTGCGGGGCGCCACCGAGGTGCTCAACGAACAGCTCATGCGGGGCGACTTCTTCCTGTGCGCCAACGCCAAGCAGCGTGACTTCTGGTTGGGCCAGTTGGCCGCGGTGGGACGGGTCAACCCCCGGACCTACGACGACGACGTCACCCTGGGCTCGCTGATCACCGTCGTCGCCTTCGGCATCCCCGACACGCCACCGGTGCACACGCGCGATGCGGTGAAGGGCGTCGTCCCCGGGATCGGCCCCGACGACAAGGTCGTGCTGTGGGGCGGCGGGATCTACAACTGGTTCGACCCCCTCACCCTCATACGGGCCGTCGACCGGCTGCGCCACCGCCAGCCGGCCGTGCGGCTGCTGTTCATGGGCCTGCGCCACCCCAATCCCGACATCGCCGAGATGCGCATGGCCGTGGCCACGCGCGACCTGTCGGCCGAGCTGGGCCTGACCGGCACGCACGTGTTCTTCAACGAGGACTGGGTGGCCTACGAGGACCGCCAGAACTACCTCCTCGAGGCTGACGTCGGGGTGAGCACCCACCTGGCCCACCTGGAGACGGCGCTGTCGTCGCGCACACGGATCCTCGACTACCTGTGGGCGTCGCTGCCCGTCGTAGCCACCGAGGGCGACGTGCTCTCCGACCTGGTCGCTTCCCGGACGCTCGGGCTCACCGTGCCTCCCGGCGACGTCGACGCCCTCGAGGAGGCCCTGTTCCGCCTGCTCGACGACGAGAGCCTGCGCCAGGCGTGCCGGCGCAACGCTGCGGCGGTGTCCGCTGAGCTCACCTGGCCGAAGGTGCTCGCCCCGCTCGTCGAGTTCTGCCGGAATCCGCGCCGGGCCCCCGACCTGCTCGACCCGGAGATCGCCGGTCGCCTCCGCCGTGACCTCGGGCCCGCGCCGAAGGGTCCCGCGTGGCGCCGCGACGTGAGCCTGGGGATGGAGCACCTCCGCGATGGCGGTCCCGCCCTGCTTGTGTCGAAGGCACGAAGCCGCCTGGCGGCGTCGGAGGCACGAAGCCGCCTGGCGGCGTCGGAGGCGTGGGGCCGGGCGCGCCGGCGCCAGAGCTGAGCGCCACCTCGGGGGCGGGCCCGCCCGGCTCCCCGCTCACCGGGCCGCTCTGGCCCTGCGTTGGCGTCGTGGTGCTCGACCACGACGGCAGCGATCTCACCCGCCGCTGTCTGCAGAGCCTTCGCGCGACCGACTGGCCGTCGGATGCGCTGTCCGTCGTGCTCGTCGACAACTCGCCTTCGCCGTCGACCCGCTCGGCCTCACGGCTCGCCCCGGACTTCCCTGATGTGACGGTGGTCGACGCCGGGGGAAACCGGGGATTCGCCGGCGGCTGCAACCTCGGCATCGCCGCGTTGGGCGCGGTCGACTACGTGGCCCTGCTGAACAACGACGCGACCGTGGAACCGGGGTGGCTCGAGCCCCTCGTCGCCGCCCTCGAGGCCGACCCGTCGGTGGGGGCAGCGTGCCCCAAGATCCTGTTCGACGGTTCCTTCGCCGAGTTGACGCTGCAGTCACCCACCGCGGTCCCGGGCGGCGGCGACCGACGGTCCCTCGGGGTGGCCGTGCGCGGTGTCCGTCTCGACGGCCAGGACGCGACGCGCACCGCGCAGTTGGTCGACGGCTTCTGGGGGCTTCAGCACGACGGTGCCGGGTCCACCTACCAATGGACCAACGGTGACGCCCGGATGCGGGTGCCGGCGCGCCCCGACGGCGGCCTGCCCGACTGCGCCCTGCTCCTGTCTGCCGCCGAGGCGACCACAGTCGTCGCGACATCCGGCGACCTGCGGACCGAGCTCACGGTGAGACCGGAGGCGGCGTGGTTCGAGGTGGCGCTGGGTGGCCCGACGGTGGACGTGATCAACAACGTGGGCTCGGTGCTGCTCGACGGGGGCTACGGCGCCGACCGCGGCGTCCTCGAAACCGACCACGGCCGGTACGAGGAGGTGGAGGAGGTGTTCGCCTGGTGTGGGGCGGCGG
>JBPCJV010000057.1:0-3628 GCA_051004925.1 Acidimicrobiales bacterium
CGATTGAGTTTGGCGGGGCGGAAGAGAAGATGTTGGGCGGGCTGGGGACCTGGGACGAGATAGTGACATTCGAATTAACCGGGCTTCTGAGCCGGGGGGATTACCTGTTCATTAGTGATTACGTCGATCAGAAGGTAGGTAGGTAAGATGACTTGGAAAGCTCGACGTGCACCACATTCCGCAGCCACCAAGGCTAAGATTTCAGCCTCACTCAAAGGCGGAGGAAAAGTGGCCGGGAGTGTGGCTGGAGGGGCCAAACGTTCATCTGGTCTCGGCGGGGCGGCGACCGGAGGGGCGACCAAAAACCCATCGGGTATACCAACACGTATGCAGTTGAGAGGTCGGACCAAGAACCGACAAGCTTCAACTCCTACTGCTCGACCGGGAACGATGGTCAACGGGGCCAAGTATTTGGGAGGGGGACGGGCCGTGGTGCAGGGCGGACGTGGCCCTCTCTACACTAATCGGTCCAAAACTCACAACATCCAAGTGGCTCGGACCAATCGGGATCAGTCTCGTCAGAAGTCTGCTCACTAGAGGTTACCCGCCTATAGCCGCGTGGACACGGTTGGGGCCCGTGACCCCCGCGTTACCGGTGTTGGAGGTGGGACAGGAGTTGGCTCAGTCGAGCGGGCCCCCCGGCTGGCTCTGGCTGGTGTCACGCAGGTCGAGGACAGCCCACTGCGAGTTCGGACCGCTGGTCGAGTTGGTCGGGTCCGTGCCCGTCTGCTGGGAGGACACGATGGCGACCCGACAGTAGGTGCCGGGGCCCATACCCGCGGCACTGACACGTGCGACGGTGGCTCGGGACCAATACCTTCACAGGTGTGAGACATCTGCCGCGCTCCAGCCCGTACCCGCGCAGAGGGCTCCTCGCGGTTCTCACGCTCGGACTGGCCCTCACCGGATGCTCGAGCGGCAATTCGTCCGGCCTGGCCGGCGGGACGTTGTCGGCCGCGGCCCCGGCTCCTCCGACGTCGGCCGCGGCTGCCGAGGTGACGGCGGCGTCGCTGGCGTCGGGCCTGGCGACGGTAGAGGCGGCCATCCGCAACCCGGCCACCCCCGCGGCCGAGATCGCCGGCCTCGGCCGCCGGCAGCAGGAGCTCTACCGGGCCCTGGCAGACAGTCCCGAGTGGCAGCCCGAGGTCGTCGGCCTCGTGCCGCCCGAGGTCCGGCCCGCGGTCGCCGCCAACGTGGCCGCCGACGCCGAGCTGTCCGGCCTGGCCGAGCCGCGGGCGGAGCTTCCCCGCTGGACGATCGTGCTGCCGGCTCCGGTGGACACGCTCGTGGCCCACTACAAGGCCGCCGCCGCGGCCGTCGGCGTGGAGTGGCAGTACCTGGCCGCCATCAACCTCGTGGAGACGAGGATGGGGCGAATCCGCGGCGACAGCAGCGCCGGCGCCCGGGGCCCCATGCAGTTCCTCCCGACCACGTGGGACATCTACGGCGAGGGCGGCGACATCAACTCCGACCGCGACGCCATCCTCGCCGCCGCCCGCCTGCTCAAGAGCCGCGGCGCCCCCGACGACATGGCCCGGGCCCTGTACGCCTACAACAACAGCAACCGGTACGTACGGGCGATCACCGCCTACGCCGACGTCATCCGAGCCGACGAACGCACCTACGCGGCCTACCACGCCTGGCAGGTGTACTACGGCGACCGCCTCCTCCCCGAAGGCTTCACCAACCCCTGACCACCCGAAACCGTTCTTTACGCGATTTCCAACACCCTGTGTTGCATTGCGATCTCAGAACGGACGCTGTCGTACCCCGCTGGTTGGATCTACGGCCATGTACCCGTCGTTGAGGGCCACGGCCAAGGCCCAGATGGCGTTGTTCACCTTGGAGCAGGCTCGGGCCGCGGGCTACTCCCCCCGTCAGGTCCAATATCGGCGCGAGACCGGCGAGTGGGACCAGGTGCACCCAAGCGTCTACTGCGTCGCGGGTGTTCCCGACTCGTGGGAGCGGCGCCTGCTTGCCGCCTCCCTGGCGGCCGGGCCCGGTGCCGTTGCATCGCATCGCGCCGCGGCTCGGGTCTGGGGCGTCGTCGAGGCCGACTGCCCGACGGTCGAGCTGTCGGTGCCCCCCGGGCGCACACACCGGCTCGAGGGCGTCGTGGTCCACAGGTCGACGGATCTGCTCCCGTTTCACGTCGTGCGGAAGGACGGGTTGGCCGTCACGACGCCGGCCCGTACGATCCTCGATCTGGGGTCGGTCCGAGGGGCCAAGGCGGTCGAGCGGGCGCTCGACCTCGCCCTCAGCCGACGGCTCGTGACCCTGAACGAACTGCGGGTGGCTCTCGACTTCGTCGCCAGGAGAGGACGTCGAGGGGCGGGGGTCCTGCGGTCACTGCTCGACGAACGTTCCGCCGCGGCCGGCCTGGCCGAGTCCGTCCTCGAAGCACGCATGCTCAGGCTGTGTCGTCAACAGGGCCTACCCGAGCCGGTGTGTCAGCACGAGGTCCGTTCCGGCGCCCGGCTCGTCGGCCGGATCGATTTCGCCTACGTCGACCACCTCGTCGCCATCGAGCTCGACGGCTACGAGTCGCATTCGTCGCTGGACGCCTTCCGGCGGGACCGGGCTCGTCAGAACGACCTCGTCGCCATGGGCTGGACCGTCCTCCGGTTCACCTGGGACGACGTGACACACCACCCGGCACGGGTCGCCCACTCCGTCCTCTCCGTTTTGAGAGCGCAATCCAACACTGGATGTTAGAAATCGCGTAAAGAACGGTGGAGGGCGCGGAAGGCGCGGCCGCGGTGGGACACCGTCTCCTTCTCGGTGGTCGTCATCTCGGCGAAGCTGCGGCCATCCCCGTCGTCGGGGACGAAGACAGGGTCGTACCCGAACCCGTGGATCCCCCTCGGCGCGGTCTCGATCCGTCCTTCCACCGTGCCCTCGGCCACGATCTCGCGGCCGTCGGGGAGGCGGGCCAGGGCGACGGTCCGGAAGCGGGCCCGGCGGTCGGCGACGCCGTCGAGCTCGCCGAGGAGCTTGGCCACGTTGTCGGCGTAGGTGGCGTGCTCGCCCGCGTACCGGGCCGACCACACGCCGGGCCGGCCGCCCAAGGCGGCGACCTCCAGGGCGGTGTCGTCGGCCACGGCCGCCTGGCCGGTGAACCCGCACACCGCCTCGGCCTTGAGGCGGGCGTTGCCCTCGAGGGTGTCGGCCGTCTCCTCCACCTCGCCCAGCGCCGCCGGACGGGCCTCGACCTCGAAGCCCGACAGCAGCGGGGCGATCTCGGCCGCCTTGTCGGGGTTGGCGGTGGCCAGGACGACCTTCACCGCATCGGCGGCGGCGTGGCCAGGACCTGGGTCTGCTGCTCGAGGATCTCGGCGATGCCGTGCTCGGCCAGGCCCAGCAGCTCGTCGAGCTCGCCCCGGCTGAACGCCAGCCCCTCGGCCGTCCCCTGCACCTCCACGAAGCGGCCGTCCGACGTCATCACCACGTTCATGTCGACGCCGGCGTGCACGTCCTCGGAGTAGTCGAGGTCGAGCAGGCCCACGCCGTCGACCAGCCCCACCGACACCGCCGCGCACGCGGTGGCCATGGGGTGGGCCTGGATGCGGCGGGCGGCCACCAGCCGGGTGAAGGCGTCGTGGGCGGCCACGTAGGCGCCGGAGATGGC
>JBPCJV010000058.1:0-4311 GCA_051004925.1 Acidimicrobiales bacterium
CGACGGCGCCGATTCCACGTCGATACCCGAGCCGGCCCCCACCGACCTGGTGGCGGCCGTCGACGAGGGGGTGGAGGGCCTGCGCGTGGGCGTGGTGGCCGAGCTGGGCCAGGGTGCCGACGCCGACGTGGCCGCCCGTCTCGCCGAGGCGGTGCGGGCCCTGGAGGCGGCGGGCGCCAAGGTCGACGAGGTGTCGGTGCCGGCCGCCGCCTACGGGTTGTCCGCCTACTACCTGCTCGCCCCCGCCGAGGCATCGTCCAACCTGGCCCGCTACGACGGCGTGCGCTACGGCCTGCGGGTCGACGCCCCCGACGCGGCCGCCATGAACTACGCCACCCGATCCGCAGGGTTCGGCGCCGAGGTCAAGCGCCGCATCATGCTCGGCACCTACGCCCTGTCGGCCGGCTACTACGACGCGTACTACGGGCAGGCCCAGCGGGTGCGCACGTTGATCCTGCGCGACTTCGAGGCCGCCTACGCCACCCACGACCTCCTCCTCGCCCCGACCACGCCGACGACCGCGTTCCCGCTGGGGGCCAAGACGTCGGACCCCCTCGCCATGTATCTGTCGGACGTCTGCACGGTGCCGTCGAACCTGGCCGGCCACCCGGCCGTCTCCGTGCCCTTCGGCACGGGCGACGACGGCCTCCCCGTGGGCGTGCAGGTTCTGGCCCCGGCCCTGGGGGAGTCGGTCATGTTCAGCGCCGCGGGTGCGCTGGAAGGCGCCGCCGCCGGAGAACCCGAGCGGGCGAGGAGTCACGCGTGACCGCCACCCGGTCGAGAGTCTGGGAGACGGTCGTGGGCCTCGAGGTCCACTGCGAGCTGGCCACCGCCACCAAGCTGTTCTGCGGGTGCCGCAACGTGTTCGGCGAGGCCCCCAACTCCAACGTGTGCCCGGTGTGCCTCGGGCTTCCGGGGTCGTTGCCGGTGCTCAACCGCCAGGCCGTGGAGCTGGCCATGCGGGTGGGCATCGCCCTCCACGGCGAGGTGCGCCCCTCGGTCTTCGCCCGCAAGAACTACTTCTATCCCGACATGCCCAAGGACTACCAGGTGAGCCAGTACGACCAGCCGCTCAACTCCGGCGGCTGGCTGGAACTGCCCGACAGCACCCGCATCGGCGTCACCCGGGCCCACATGGAGGAGGACACCGGCAAGACCACCCACCGCCACTCCGTTGGGGCACGGAGCCAGGGGGAGAGCGGCCGCATCCACGGCGCCGACCACGCCCTGGTCGACTACAACCGGGCCGGCGTGCCCCTGGTGGAGATCGTCAGCGAGCCCGACATCCGCTCGGCCGAGCAGGCCCAGTCGTACGTCAACGAGCTGCGGGCCATCCTCGTGGCCACGGGCGCCTCCGACGCCCGCATGGAGGAGGGGTCGCTGCGCATCGACGCCAACGTGTCGGTGCGGCCCCGGGGCGAGACTGCGTTCGGGACCCGGGCCGAGATCAAAAACCTCAACTCGGTGCGCTCCCTTCGGCGCGCCGTGGAGTACGAGACGGCCCGGCAGGTGGCCCTGCTGGAGGCGGGCGACCGGGTGGTGCAGGAGACCCGCCACTGGAACGAGGACGAGGGCCGCACCTCGTCGATGCGCTCCAAGGAGGAGGCGTTCGACTACCGGTACTTCCCCGAGCCCGACCTGGTGCCGCTCGCGCCCGACGACACATGGACGGCCGCGGTGGCCGCGGGCCTGCCCGTGCTTCCCGCCGCCCGCCGGGCCGCGCTGGCGGCCAAGGCCGGTGTCGCCCCGGCCGACGTGGCCCTCGTGGTCGACCAGGGCCTCGACCGCCTGGTGGAGGCGGCCATCGACGGCGGCGCCGACCCGCGCCTGGCGCTGGCCCGGGCCGCCAAAGAGGTGGCGGCCGAACTCGACGCCGGACTGGTTGTCGACCCTGCGGCCTTCACCGCCCTGTTGAAGATGGAGTCGGAGCGCAAGGTCACGGCCACACAGGCCAAGCAGGTGCTGGCCGAGCTGCTGGCCCACGGCGGCGACCCCGCCCGGATCGCCGCCGAGCTCGGGTTCGAGGCGCTGGCCGACGACGCCCTGGAGTCCGCCGTCGACGCCGCCATCGCCGCCCACCCCCGCGAATGGGCCCGGTTGGCGGAGGGCGACCAGAAGCTCACGGGCTTCTTCGTGGGCAAGGTGATGGCGGCCACCGGCGGCCGGGCCGACGGTCGGGCCGTCACCACTGCCCTGCGCACCCGCCTGTCCTGAGGGTTCGGTCCGCCCAAGGCGTATCGTGGGCCCGTGATACCAGGGGCCGCCGCCGGCCCGCGGTACGGGGCGGAGTGGGTCTTCCGTGGCTGACGACCGCCCGAGCGGGCCCATGCCGACCACCCTGTGGGAGCGGGTGGCCGACCGGGACACCGCCGCAGGAGCCAGCCGATCGTTGCGCGCCAGCCTGGTGGTCGTCCTCTCCCCGCCGCTGCTGGCGCTGATCGTCCTCACCACCGCCGCCCTGCTGTTCTACGGCCGGGCCGAGAGGCGGGTCTCCGAGGCCCGCCAGGAGATCCAGCGGGTGGAGCCCGGGCGTCTGCCCGTCGCCGACGCCCACCTGCAGGAAGCCATCGACCAGTTCCAGGTGGCCCGGCTGGCCATCGCCGGGGGCCTTCTCGTGGCCCTGGCCCTCGCCGTGACTGCGGCGGTGAAGCTCAACCGGCGCCTGGTGCGACCCATCCGTACCGCCGAGCGGGTGGCCCGCCGGGTTTACGCCGGCGAGGTGGGCATCCGCCTCGAGGCCTCGGCCGACGGCGAGCTGGGCGACCTGGCCGCGGCCATGAACGCCATGGCCTCCGAGCTCGACCGCAGCCGCCCGACGCTTCTGGCTGCGGCCGTGGTGGAGAGCGCCCCCGACCTGGTCCTCGTCGCCTACCCCGACGACGACGGCGAGGGCAACGTCCGCTGGCTCGTGCGCTATGCCAGCCCGGCGGCCATCGAGATGCTGGGCCGTCCGTCGGAGTGGCTCGCCGGCGTGCCGGTGGCCGGGCTCGTCCACCCCGACGACCGGGCCACGCTGGCCGAGATCCTCGCCGACCCCGCCGGTCCCCCGATCCGGTCGCGCGGCCGGTCGGAGGTCCGGTTCTCCCACGTCCAGGGCCGCTGGGTGGAGGCCGAGGTGGCCGCCGCCGACCTGCTCGACGACCCCAACGTCCGGGGCGTCGCCCTCTACGCCCGCAACCTGTTCGAGCGGCGGGCCGACGAGGAGGAGCTCCGTCACCTCGCCCTCCACGACCCCCTGACCCGTCTGGCCAACCGGACCCTGTTCGGCGACCGCGTGGAGCACGCGCTCAACCGTAACCGGCGCAGCATCGGGCGCCCCCACGCGGTGATGATCGTCGACCTCGACGGCTTCAAGACCATCAACGACAGCCTGGGCCACGCCGCCGGCGACGAGGTCCTGGTGGAGCTGGCCGAGCGCCTGCGTACCCGCGTGCGCCCCGGTGACACCGCCGCCCGCCTGGGTGGTGACGAGTTCGGCGTGCTGCTCGAGAACAGCTCGGAGTCCGACGCCGAGGTGGTGGCCCTGCGCATCCTCGACGCCATCTCCGGTCCGGTGTCGGCCCACGACAAGGAGGTGGTCATCACCGGGAGCGTCGGGATCGCCCTCAGCGAGCCGGGCCAGGACGCGGAGGCGCTCATGCGCAACGCCGACGTGGCCATGTACGCGGCCAAGGCCGCCGGCAAGGGCCGCCTGCAGATGTTCCGCAAGGAGATGCAGGAGGCGGTGGCCCGGCGCCTCGACCTGGAGGCCGACCTGCGGCTGGCCCTCGACAACTCCGAGTTCGTGCTGCACTACCAGCCCATCGTCGACCTGGCCGCGGGCGAGATGACCGGCGTCGAGGTGCTGGTGCGGTGGAACCGCCCCGGCGCCCAGCTGGTGTACCCGGGCGAGTTCATCGCCGTGGCCGAGGAGAGCGGGCTGATCCTGCCCATGGGGGGCTGGATCCTCGGCGAGGCCTGCCGGCAGGAGCAGATCTGGAGCCAGCGCTTCCCACGACCGTCGCCGCTCGGCGTGGCTGTCAACGTGTCGGCCGTGCAGGTCGACGACCCCGGCTTCGTCGACACGGTCGTGGGCTGCCTGGAGGCGGCCGGCACCCGTCCCGGCAACCTCACCCTGGAGATCACCGAGAGCCTGTTCATGCACGACTTCGACGTGAAGGTGGAGAAGCTCCGCCGCCTGCGCGACCTGGGCGTGAAGGTGGCCATCGACGACTTCGGTACCGGATGGTCGTCTTTCAGCCGCCTCAAGGACATGCCCATCGACATCCTCAAGATCGACAAGGCCTTCGTCGACGACGTCACCCGCGGCGT
>JBPCJV010000059.1:0-9747 GCA_051004925.1 Acidimicrobiales bacterium
GCTCAACGAGGCGCGCCGGCGGTACCCCGACGAGGCCGCCCTGTTCGGCGCCGAGCGTTTCGAGAACTTCGTGCCCCGGATGCTGGGGGGCGTGGCCGCCCCGCCCCGCAGCGCCGACCTGGTGTCGATCGTCGAGGAGTGGCGCCCCGACGTGCTGGTGTACGACGAGACCGAGCTGGGCGGGCCGGTGGCCGCGGCCCGAGCTGGGATCCCCCACGTCGACCACAGCGTGGGCATCCTCCGGCCATTGTCGATGTTCGGACTGGCCCGCCAGACGTTGGAGCCCGAGTACGAGCGCTGGGGCGGCGACCTCGGCCCGCACGCCTGGCTGGTCGACTACCTGTACCTCGATGTCTGCCCATCCAGCCTTCAGTCGCCGTGGATCGACGAGGTGGACGTCGCCCACCCCATGACCAACGCCGCCATCCCCGCCGACGCCGGCGAGCAGCCCCCGGCGTGGCTGGCCGACCTGCCCGACCGCCCCACCCTCTACGTGTCGCTGGGGACGGTGTTCAACAACGACCCCACGGTGTTCCGCACCATCCTCGAAGGGGTGCGCGAGGAGGAGGTCAACGTCATCGCCACGGTCGGCCGCCAGAACGACCCCGCCGACCTCGGCCCCCAGCCCGACAACGTGCACGTGGAGCGCTACGTGTCGCAGGCCCTGCTGCTGCCCCACTGCGACGTGGTCGTCAACCAGGGGGGCACGGCCATCCTGTCCATCCTGGCCGAGGGCCTTCCCAT
Organism: Acidimicrobiales bacterium; assembly: GCA_051004925.1. GTDB lineage: Bacteria > Actinomycetota > Acidimicrobiia > Acidimicrobiales > AC-14 > DATAQC01. The sequence goes on from JBPCJV010000059.1 coordinate 745, forward strand.
GATCGTGGTGCCCCAGGGGGCCAACCAGTTCCACAACGCCGCCGCCCTGGTAGGCGCGGGCCTGGGCCGCAGCCTGCTGCCCGGCAAGGTCACCGCGGAGGCAGTGCGGGGCGAGCTGCGCATCCTCCTCGACGACCCCGGCTACCGCACACGCGCCGCGGGCGTGGCCGCCGAGATCGAGGCCATGCCCGGCCCCGCCGACGGTGTGCGCCTGGTCGAGCGCCTGGCCGAGGAACGCAAGCCCCTGGTGAGGTCATGACCGGGACATCAGCGGGTGAATTCGCCTTCGACGAACTGGGCGCCCTCGCCGACGCCGACGTCCCCCGGCTGCGCACCGAGCTTCCCGGGCCCCGTTCGGTGGAGCTGTGGGCCCGCGACGCCCGTCACCACGCCGGCAACTCGTCGATGGCCGCCCAGGCCCTGGGCCTGGTGATCCGCGACGGCCGCGGGCCCCTCGTGCGCGACGTCGACGGCAATGTGTTCGTGGACTTCTGCTCGGGCATCGTGGTAACCAACCTGGGCCACTGCCCCGAGGGCGTCGTGGCCGCCCTGCAGGAGGAGGTGGGGCGCCTCCTCCACTACTTCGACTACGCCACGCCCGCCCGCGCCGAGTTCTTCGAGGCCCTGGCCGCCACCCTGCCCGAGAGCCTGCAGACCTTCCAGATGTACACGACCGGGGGCGAGGCGGTGGAGGCCGCCATCCGCCTGGCCCGCTCGTACACCAAGCGCTACGAGGTGATCTCGTTCTTCAGCGCCTGGCACGGGCGCACCCTGGGCGCCATGTCGCTCATGGGCGGGTTCCCCCAGAAGTTCGGCTACGGCCCGTTCCTGCCCGGAGCCCTCCACAGCCCCAACGCCTACTGCTACCGGTGCCCGCTCGGCCTCACGCGCGACAGCTGCGAGGTGGCGTGCGCCCGCTTCGTCGACCGTGTGTACGAGCAGTCGTCGGAGCGGTCGCTGGCCGCGGTCATCATCGAGCCGGTGCAGGGCGTGGGCGGCGTCATCCCCCACCCGCCGGAGTTCCTCGCCCACCTCCGCGACCTCTGCGACCGCACCGGCGCCCTGCTGATCTTCGACGAGGTCCTCACCGGCGCGGGCCGCACGGGCACCATGTGGGCATTCGAGGACTCGGGCGTCGTGCCCGACGTCCTCATCGCCGGAAAGGGTTTGGGCTCCGGCTACCCCGTCTCGCTGCTCGCCTCCCGACGCGAGGTGCTCGACGCGGGCCGCTTCGGCCAGCCGGGCGCCGGGGCATCGACCTTCGCCAGCGGCAACCTGGCGTGCGCCGCGGGCGCGGCGTCGCTGCGGGCCCTGGCTGACGGGGAGATCCTGGCCAACGCCCGACGGGTGGGCGCGCTCATGCTCGACGCGGTGCGGGCGCTGGCCGACCGCCACCCGGTGATCGGCGATGTGCGGGGGAAGGGCATGCTCGTCGCCGTCGAGCTGGTGAGCGACCGGGCCACCAAGGCCAGGCTGGCGCCGGAGATCGGTCGTCGCCTGCTGGTGGCCCTCGCCCGCCGCGGCCTGCTCGCCGCCGGCGGCGGCCACATCCTGCGCCTGACGCCGCCCCTGGTCATCTCCGAGGAGCTGGCCCGGCGGGGAGTGGCCCTGCTCGACGACGCCCTGAGCGAGCTCGGGGCCGCCGGGGGGCTGGCCTGAGTGGCCGAACTGGCCGAAGGGGCCGGGCCGGGCGGGGTGCACCACGTTGGGGTCACCGTCGCCGACCTCGACCGGTCGCTGGCCTTCTGGGGCCGGCTCACCGGGTCGTCGCCCCGTGATCGTCGCACCCTGGCCGGCCCGGAGGTGGCCCGCCTGGTGGGCTATCCGGGCGTGCGCATCGAGCGGGCCTGGCTCGACTTCCCCGGCGGGCCGGCCCTCGAGCTCCTCCAGTACCTCGAGCCCCTCGTCCCCGCCTACCCCGAGGGCACGGCCCATCCCGGCAACATCCACGTGTGCCTGGGCGTCCACGACGTCGACGCGGCCCGGGACCACGCGCTGGCCTGCGGCGCCCGAGCGGTGGGTGGGCCCATCGACGTGGCCGCCGGGCCCCACGCGGGTGCCCGGATCGCCTATGTGCGCGATCCCGACGGGGTCACCATCGAGTTGTTCCAGGCTCCCCCGCCACCCCCCGACGACACTTTCGCGGCACGGAAGGACTAAAATATGCGGTTGCGGGCGTTGACGCGACTGGCATCTCATCGAACAGGGGAACTCAACTATGGTGCAACTTCGATTTGGCGCGCGTCAATGGACCGCGCTTGGGGTGCTTTTTCTCGCCATCGGCCTGGTGACTGCCGCCGGGCAACGCCCAGCCTTCGCCGCGGACCCGCAACCCATGAGCGACGCCTACAGCCTTGCGATGAACACGACGTTGACCGTGCCTGCCCCCGGCGTGCTGGCCAACGACTCCGACCCCGATGGCGACCCGCTCACCGCGGGAATGCCCAGTGGGCCCTCCCACGGCACGCTTTCGCTCAGCATGAACGGGGGCTTCACCTACACACCGACCGCCAACTACACCGGCTCCGATACCTGGACCTACATGGCCCATGACCCCGACGGTGGGATGGTCGAGACCACGGTGACGATGACTGTGGGCGGCGGCGGCGGGACCTCCCCCAGCCTGGCCGTGAACGACGTATCAGTCACCGAGGGCAACACCGGGGCCACCACGAACGCCGTCTTCACCATCACCCGCACGGGTAGCACCTCCGCCGCCTCGTCGGTGCAGGTCGCCACCATGAACGGCACCGCCATGGCCGGCAGCGACTACACCGCCGTCGCCACGACCACCGTCAACTTCGCCGCCGGGGTCACCACCAGGACGGTGACGGTCCCGGTTCTCGGCGACAACGTCGACGAGGCGAACGAGACCTACTCGGTGAAGCTCTCGTCTCCCACCGGGGCCACCATCTCCGACGCCACCGGCGCAGGAACGATCGTTGACGACGACGACTCCGGCGCGACGAGCTCGTTGGCGATCAGCAACGCCAAGGTCAACGAGGGCAACACCGGCACGGTGAACGCCAACTTCACCATCACCCGCACGGGCAGCACCGCCGGCACGGTCAAGGTGAAGTACCGCACCATCGACAACACCGCGGTGGCGGGCAGCGACTACATCGCCGTCGCCCCCACCCTCGTCACCTTCAACCCTGGTGAGACGACCAAGACGGTGACGGTGGCGGTTCTGGGCGACACCCTCAACGAGGAGAACGAGAAGTTCTCGGTCAAGCTGACGAACCCCGTGGGTGCCACCATCGTCGACCCCAAGGGCGTCGGCGTCATCATCGACAACGAGTAACCGGGCGACGGGCACCCCTGCCCCGTCACTCGATCCGACGGCCCCATCCGTTCTGGTCGGGTTCGGGGCCGCCCTGGCGACTTCAAACCCGACCGGAACGGCGGTTGAGGAACGACCGGATCGAGGCGGCCACGGCGCGGGGGTCCTCCAGGGGCCCGAAGTGGCCCAGGCCAGGGAGCACCTCGGTGGTCACGTCCGGGAGGCGGGCCTCCATGGCCTCGACCGTCGCCGGGGCCAAGCCGTCGCTGTCGGAGCCCTGCGCGAGAAGAACGGGGCAGCGGACCTCGCCCAGGCGGGCGAAGCAGTCGTTGGCCGTAGCCATCTCGTAGACCAGGGCCTCGCTCTCGGGCCGGCACTTCAGTCGCACCCCGTCGCCGGGCACGTCGGCGAACCCGTGGTCCGCGTACAGGCGCAGGGCGTCGGGGGACCACCGCCCGAACGCCCCCTTGGCACCGTAGTGATCGACGGCCTGGTCGCGGGAGTCGAAGAACTCCCTGCGGCGGCGGGCCCCTGCGGCCAGCCAGTTGGCCTCGTCGCGCCCCAGCGGAGGGTCGGCGGGCACGACGACGGGCTCGTAGAGGTACAGGGCGGCGAACGTGCCCGGAGCGGCCTCCTCGGCCAGAAGCAGCCCGGCGCCGCCCGACGAGTGACCGACGCCGAACGGCCGGTCGGGGCCGCTCAGGCCCGCCACTCCGCTCAAAGGGCCGCTCGGGCCCAAGCCGTGGACCACGGCGAGGGCATCGCGCCCGAACCCCGCCCAGTCGAAGTCGAGGCCCGGCGGGTCGCCCGAGTCGCCGTGGCCGCGCTGGTCGAAGGCCACGCACCGGAACCCGTCGCCCAGCTGCGCCGCCACCGGTTCCCACACCATGCCGTGCAGCCCGGTTGCATGCGCCAACACGACCGGTCTGCCTATTCCGCCCAGGTCGCGGACGGCGACGTCGACACCGTCGGAACTCCTGACCGTCCTTGCTGCGTTGCGCACCACGAGCCGCATACCCTACCGACACGAAAGACACAGGCTGCCGTGTACCTGCGAATCCATGCCCTGGCTATTGCCGTCTCGCATATACCTCGGCTTTCAGCCATGGCTGTATGATGGATAGCGACCAGGTCCTCCGAAGTTCTAAACGGATTGCATTCCGGGATGGGCGTTTTCCGGCGGGGGGGCTCCATGACGGGTCGTTTTCATCACGAGAGCCTCGGCGGGCGAACGGGGGCACCACACATCGCATGCGCGAGGACCAACAGCTGTTGGGGGGCTGGGGCCGGGATCTGAGCGCAGTCCAGCGCATCCTCCTCACGACCGACGGTCGCATCACCGACATCATCGAGGCCTACGCACGCGAGCCGGTGTGCGTGGTGAAGCTGTCGGAGACGATCGATGAGCCCGGCTACATCCCCAACCTCAAGGTGTCCGACGACGACGACGTCCTCTACCGCTCGGTGCTCATCCAGGGGACCACGACCAACGCGGACTACCTGTACGCGACCTCGCTCATCGTCGCCGGCCGGCTGCCCGCGGCCATGGTCGAGTCCCTCCTGTACACGGACACGCCCTTCGGGAAGCTCCTCGTTGCCCATCGGGTGGAGACGCTGCGCGAGATCCTCTACTGGCACCGTGAACCGGCGGGACGCTACAGCGCGTACTTCGACATGGCGCCCACCGACATGCTGCTGTCGCGCACGTATCGGGTCGTGTCACAAGAGCAGCCCGTCGCCCTCATCACCGAGAAGTTCCCCGAGACCCATTTCCGGGACACGTGACAATGCCCATCACGCCAGTCAGCCTTTCCCGTCCCGGCATCGGCGTCTAGGCTTCGCGACGCACTATGTCGACGCACTCTGACGGGTCCCTCTCCCCTTCCCGATCCCGAGCTCCGTCTTCGATCCAGGAGGCGTCCGGGACTACGGTCACCGCCGGCGCCCCCGACGAGATCATCCGCACCGAGGGCCTCACCAAGGTCTACCCGTCGTTCGACGACGGAGAGGACCGTATCGCCGTCGACCGCTTGGACCTCACCGTGTGCAGGGGTGAGATCTTCGGCCTCCTCGGGCCCAACGGAGCGGGCAAGACCACCACTGTCGGCATGCTGACGACCAGGGTCCTCCCCACCTCCGGCCGCGCCGTGGTCGGAGGCGTCGACGTGGTGGCCGAGCCAGCCCGGGCCAAGCACGCCATCGGCGTGGTCCATCAGGCCAACACCCTCGACCGCAGCCTCACCGTGAGCGAGAACCTCTACTTCCATGCCCGGTACTTCGGCATGTCGGCTCGGACGGCCACCGCGGCCACCGAGGAGACGCTCGAGCGCTTCCGCCTCACCCACAGGCGCAAGTCGGAGGTCCGTACCCTCTCGGGCGGCATGGCCCGCCGGCTCATGGTCGCCCGCGCCATCCTCCACCGGCCCGCCGTGCTCTTCCTCAACGAGCCCACGGCGGGCCTCGACCCCCAGAGCCGCCTGGCCCTGTGGGACATCGTGGGCGAGCTGCACGACAGCGGGCAGACGATCATGCTCACCACCCACTACATGGAGGAGGCCGACCGCTTCTGCAACCGGGTGGCGATCGTCGACCACGGCAAGATCCTGGCCCTCGACACGCCCGCCAACCTCAAGAAGTCGGCCGACCTGCGCCACGACTCCGCCGCCGCGGCCAAGGCCAAGCTCGCCCGCCTGCGGGCCATCGCCCGGGTGGCCGAACCCGATGAGCTCGACGACGCCCTGCAGCGCGCCGAGGAGGAGAACGAGTTCCTGGCGTCGAGCGCGTGCGCCGACAGCGGCGAGGAGCTGTTCGACGAGATCACGCTCGAGTCGGTGTTCATCGAGCTCACGGGTCGAGACCTGCGCGAGTGAGCGACTCCGTCGCCACCGTCCCGCCGGTCGCCAGCGCATCGCGGGGAGGCCCGCCCGTACCACCGTTTTCGAGGAGGACCACCGCGTTCTCCGCCTTCCGGGCCCTGCTGCTGCGCGACCTGGCGGTGCTCGACAAGGACCTCCTCCGGGAGGTCCTCCCCAACACCCTCATGCAGCCGGTGCTGCTCGTGTTCACGTTCACCTACGTGTTCCCCGAGATCGGACAGGGGGTGGGCGCCAGCGGTGCCGGCGGGGAAGCCCGCTTCGCCACCCTGCTCCTCGGGGGCCTGATCGCCCAGGCGATCATCTTCGCCGGGATCTTCCGGGTGGCTCTGCCCGTAGCCCGGGAGTTCGACGTCACCAGCGAGATCGAGGACCGGGTGCTGGCTCCCATCTCGGTGAAGCTCATCGCCGTCGAGCTCATCGTGGCCGGCGCGCTCCAGGCCTTCTTTGCCGGGCTGGTGGTGTTCCCGGTCGCCGCCTTCCTCCCGGCGACGCCCATCTACCTGAAGGCCCACTGGCCGGTGCTGATCTCCATGGGCCTGCTCGTGTGCATCGCCTCGTCGGCCATCGGCCTCACCGTCGGCACCCGCATCGAGCCCCGGCTGGTCCCGCCGTTGGCCAGCTTCGTCGCCCTGCCCCTCGCCTTCCTCGGCGCCATCTTCTACACCTGGGACTCGCTCACGCCCGTGCTGTGGCTGAAGTACCTGGTGCTGATCAACCCGCTCGTGTACATGAGCGAGGGCTTCCGAGCCGGCGTCACCGAGGGGGTGCCCATCATGCCGCTGCCGGCCATCTACGCCGCCCTCGGCAGCTTCACGGTGCTGTTCACCTACCTGGGCGTGACCGGGTTCCAGAAGCGGGTGCTCGACTGAGCGCGCCGCTGCCCCTAGATGGTCTGGACGTCGAGCTGGATGGGCACGCCCACCACCTGCCCGGTCGGCGGCTCGATCACCACGCTGCCGCGCCAGAAGCCGCCCATCACGAACCGCACCGGCACCTCGTAGTTACCGGGGCCCACCTCGACGGCCACCTCGGCCAGGCCCATCCCCGACATCCCGCCGGCGCCACCCATGTCGGCCCGCATGCACACCCGTGCCCCGCTCACGGGAGCACCGTCCTTGCTGATCCGGAAGTGGTAGCGGGTGAGCGTCACCGACGGGTCCTCCACCAGCGTCGCCGAATACGACGGGTCGGTCGGCGGCGTCTGCTGGCACGCGCTGAACGGAGGCTGGTTGAGCCGGGTGATGGCGACCGCAAAGGCGGCCACGCCGATCACGAAGACCACTAGCAACCGCCAGATCTTGCGCACCGCCACCCCCTGTCCCGCTCGCTGACACTCACCTTACCAACGGCCCCTCGGGAGCCAGGATCGGGAGGACATCGACATGCCCCTTGACACCATGCCCCCTGACACCATGCCCCTTGACACCATGCCCCCTGACGTCAGGCCCCCTGACACCATGCCCCCTGACGTCAGGGTCGTGCTGCTCGGCACCGCAGGCGGCCCGCTGCCCTCGCCCGTGCGGTCGGGGATCTCCACGGCCGTGGTCGTGGGCGAGCGCCTGCACCTGGTCGATTGCGGCAGCGGCGTCACCCGCCAGCTCCGCCGGGCCCAGCTCCTGCGCAACCTCCACCAGGTGTACCTGACCCACCTGCACTCCGACCACGACTGCGAGTTCTTCAACCTGTTCCTCCTCGGCTGGCCCATCGTGCAATGGGGCCCTCCCGTGCACGCCTTCGGCCCGGGCCCGGCCGGGGGCCTGGCCGCGCTCCCCGCCGACGAGCCGGGCGAGGCCCCCTTCCCCCTCGTGAGCCCCGACTCCCCCACGCCCGGGCTCATCGCCAGCACCGAGCTGAAGTTCGCGGCCCACGCCTACGACATCAACCTCCGCCTGCGCGACTCCGGCCGCAGCGACCTGCGCGACCTCGTGGTGCCCCACGAGATCGCCCTGCCCGCCGGTCTCGACGCCCGAGGCCCCGACCAAGTGGCTCCGGAGATGGAGCCGATCGTGGTGAGCGCGGACGACGACGTGCGGGTGACGGCCGTACTCGTCCATCACGCACCCGTCTTCCCCGCCTTCGCCTTCCGGTTCGACACCGAGCGCGGGTCCGTCGTGGTGTCGGGCGACACCGCGCCGTGCGCCAACCTCACGCGCCTGGCGGCCGGCGCCGACATCCTGGTGCACGAGGTGTTCGACGACTCGGCCGAGGAGGAGTGGACCGACTCCGAGACCCCCAACCCCGAGTTCCGCCAGTACGAGCACCTGGTCAACTCTCACACCCCGATCAGCGTGATCGCCAAGGTGGCGGCCGAGGCGGGGGCGGGGAAGCTCGTGCTGACCCATTTCGTCCCCCGCGAGGACACCCTGCCCGACGAGCACTGGCTCGAGCGAATCGGACCGGAGTTCTCCGGCGAGGTGGTGGTCGGCCACGACCTGGCCGAATTCAATCTCTGAGCCTCGTCCGAACCCGGCCCGTAGCGTGGCGACCTCACGTACGATCGCCGGCATGGAACCGGGCGCGGTCGCGGTGGTCACCGGGGGCGGCCGAGGCATCGGCCGGGCCGTGGCTCGGGCGTTGGCCGGCGCCGGGCACCCGGTCTGCGTCGACGACACCGGCGTGGCCCTCGACGGCTCGACGCCCGACGCAGGCCCGGCCGAGGCCGTGGCCGCCGAGATCGGCGCCGCCGGCGGCTCGGCCATGGCCAGCACCATCGACGCCCGCACCCGCCCGCAGGCCGAGCAGCTGGCCGCCGAGGTCGAGGCCTGGGGGGGGAGTCCCGCCAACGTGTTCGTCCACGCCGCCGGCACCCCTGGTGGCGGAATGCTCCACCGGGTGTCGGGCCAA
>JBPCJV010000060.1:0-7336 GCA_051004925.1 Acidimicrobiales bacterium
TCGGTGACCGATGTTGCCTCGCCTTGACCGTCCGGAGCGCGCCTCCTCGAGTCCTGACCGCCGACCGGGCGTGGGCCGACCTTGAGCTGCCGATCCAAGTACAACTGATCCGATAGGGAACGGTGACCGGGTCTCGCAGCCGGACCTCGTTACGGGAGATCGGAACCGCCCGGCAAACGACGTCGGTTGCCCCGCGCTGGCTGCGTGTCACGGGAATCCCCGTGCGGGATCTTCGGGCGACCTGCGCAGGAATGCCATCCCGCCGCGTCGGGCGGGGGATACGCACTGCCTCCCGAACGACGTGGCGATCCAGGAGTCGATCGTCGTCGTGGACACGGGCGGTCGTGGCCGACGTCGCCTGCCGATCGCTCAACGGGCGACCGCGAACCTCCAGGAGTACATGACCGCCTCGACCTGATCGATGACCTGCCGAGGTCGGCACAGACGAGGCACATCGGCCCCGGCCCCTCCATGATCAGCATCTCGCCGGTGCCCGAGCACGCCGTGCATGTCCAGTCATTGAGGACGGCGATGACGACGAGGTCGGGGGCTGCGCTCTGCTTCTCCTCGATTCGGCGGCGCTTGGCCTGGGACAGACGTAGTTGTTGTCCAAGGTAAAGACCCCGGGAACGGGCTGCGGGGCACCGGGCACGCCGTTGACGATCGTCACGACCGCGCCGGTGTCCCCAGACCGGCACTCCGCTGAACAGGTCGGCGACGGGTTAGCTTCGGACGGTGCTGACGGGGGTGTGGGCGATCGTCGTCGCCGGAGGGAGTGGAGCCCGCTTCGGGCGGCCCAAGCAGTTCGAGGACCTGCTCGGGCGCCGGGTGCTCGACTGGTCGCTGGCCGCCGCCCGCGCCGTCTGCGAGGGGGTGGTTCCGGTGCTGCCGGACGACCGCCTGGAGCCCGGCGCCCTGCCGGGGGGACCCACCAGGTCGGCATCCGTGCGGGCCGGGCTGGCCGCCGTTCCCGCCGAGGCGGCGATCGTGGTTGTGCACGACGCGGCCCGGCCGCTCGCCGGCCCCGGGTTGTTCGAGGCCGTTGTCGCGGCCGTACGCGACGGTGCCGACGCGGCCGTTCCCGGCCTTGCCCTTTCCGACACGGTGAAGCGGGTGCGCGACGGCCGGGTGGTCGAGACCATCGACCGTCGCGACCTGGTGGGGGTGCAGACGCCGCAGGCGTTCCGCGCCAAGATCCTGCGCCGGGCGCACGAGGGGGCCCCGGAGGCCACGGACGACGCCGCCCTGGTCGAGGCCATCGGGGCCACGGTGGTGGTCGTCGAGGGCGACCGGCGCAACCTCAAGCTCACCTCCCCGGATGACCTGACCGTGGCCCGGGCCCTGGCGGCCGGCTGATGGCGACCCGGGTGGGGATCGGCTTCGACGTGCACCCGTTCAGCGACGACCCGGCGCGCCGCCTGGTGCTGGGTGGGATCGTGCTGGATGGGGAGCGGGGCCTGGCCGGCCACAGCGACGCCGACGTGGCCGCCCACGCCATGGCCGACGCCCTGCTGGGCGCGGCCGGGCTGGGCGACCTGGGTGGGCTCTTCCCGGACACCGATCCCGCCGGCCGGGGGGCCGACAGCACCGCGTTGCTGGCCGAGGTCGTGCGCCTCGTGGTGGACGACGGGTGGGCGGCGACCAACGTCGACTGCTCCGTCGTGCTCGAGGCACCCCGACTCGCGCCCCACAGGGCGGCCATCGAGGCTCGGCTGAGCGACCTGGTGGGGGCACCGGTCTCGGTGAAGCCGAAGCGGGCCGAGGGCCTCGGCGCCCTGGGCCGCAGCGAGGGTGTGGCCTGCTGGGCGGTGGCCCTCCTCGAGCGCTGATGCCGGCGGCCCGTTTGACCCGAGGTCAGAGTTCTGTCAGATTTCCGGGTCTGGGGTCGGGAGTGCGTCCGCCGCGCACTCCCCTCCCCATTCCCGCTGGGTTTACCGGCGGCCCCGGGCGGGAATCCCTTCAGCATTGGGGCGGACACATCGTCCAACAAACTGGAGGGGTACACATGGGAATCGGAATCAGCGTCTTCCTCATCGCAGTGGGCGCCATCCTCAGCTTCGCCGTCTCGGTCGAGCCCGTCGCCGGGATCAGCATCGACACGGTAGGGGTGATCCTGATGATCGCTGGGGCCATCGGCCTGCTCTGGAGCCTGCTGTTCCTCAACCGGGGGATGCGGGGCGGGCGCACGGTGGTCGCCGACGACTACGCCGGTGAGCCCGTGGCCGACCGTGGCCGAGTGCCGCGGCGGGACCGCTACTGATCCACCCGACGGGCTGGGCGGACCGTCAGCCCTCCGACCGGCCCCCGCAAATAGCGCGGGGGTCGGCTCGCGCGGGGCCGACGGTGCCGCAGTGAGCTTGCCGCGGCCCGTGTCGTCGCCGTCCGCCGATCCGCAGTCGGCGGCCAGCGCCGTCGAGCTCTCGAAGGTCTACGGATCCGGTGCGACTGTCGTGCGCGCCCTCGACGGCGTCACCGTCAGTTTCCCCACCGGGCGCTTCAGCGCCATCATGGGGCCGTCGGGCTCGGGGAAGTCCACCCTCATGCACTGCCTGGCCGGACTCGACACCATCACCGCCGGCCACGTGTTCATCGGCGAGGTCGACCTCACCACCCTCGACGACGCCCGGCTCACCCTGCTGCGCCGCGACCGGGTCGGATTCATCTTCCAGTCGTTCAACCTCATCCCCACCCTCACGGCGTACGAGAACATCGTCCTCCCTCTCGCCATCGCCGGGCGCAAGCCCGACAAGGCCTGGCTCGACGCCGTGGTCGACGCGGTGGGCATCGCCGATCGCCTGCAGCACCGGCCGAGCGAGCTGTCCGGCGGCCAGCAGCAACGGGTGGCGGGGGCCCGGGCCCTGGCCAGCCGCCCCGAGATCATCTTCGCCGACGAGCCCACCGGCAACCTCGACTCGAAGGCCAGCGCGGAGATGTTGGGGTTCATGCGGCGCTCGGTGTCCGACCTGGGCCAGACCATAGTGATGGTGACCCACGACGCCAGCGCCGCCGGGTACGCCGACCAGGTCGTGTTCCTCGCGGACGGCCACGTCGCCGGCGACATGGAGGCGCCCACGGCCGAGCGGGTCCTCGACCGGCTCAAGGCCATGGGGGACTGAGTGTTCAAGGCCACCCTCCGGAGCCTTTCCGCCCACAGGCTCCGGCTGGCGCTCACCTCGCTCGCCGTGGTGCTCGGCGTCGGCTTCATGGCCGGGTCGCTGGTGCTCACCGACACTCTCAACGCCACCTTCGTCCGCCTGTTCAAGCAGGTGGACGGCGGCGTCGACGTACGGGTGCGCTCGCGGTCGACCTTCACCGAACAGGATCGCGGGGGCAACAGCTCCAAGTACCAGCCCGTGCCCGAGGAGCTGGTCGAGCTGGTACGCCAGGTCCCGGGGGTGGAGGCGGTGTCGGGGGATATCTCTGGCTTCGCCCAGATGGTTGACAAGTCCGGCGACGTCATCGGTGGCGACGGCCCGCCCACCATCGGCGCGGCCGCCTCCCAGGACCGGCGCATCTCCCGGCTCAACGTGGTCAGGGGGGCGCTGCCCGCCGGCCCGGACGAGGTGTCCATTGACGCGGCCACGGCCAAGGACGGCAAGTTCACCCTGGGCGACCGGATCAAGGTGCTCCTCCGGGGGCCGGCCGAGGAGTTCACGATCTCGGGCATCGTCAAGGTGGGCGACGCCGACAACCTGGCCGGGGCGACCCTGGCCATCTTCGACCCCGCCACGGCCCATCGGGTGCTCGACCGGCCGGGTACCTTCGACTCCGTCGACGTGAAGGCGGGGGGGGTGTCCCAGAACGAGCTGCGCGACCGCATCGACGTCGCCCTCGGGGGCCAGTACGACGTGATCACCGGCGAAAAGCTCGCCGCCCAGGAGGCCCAGGAGGTCTCCGACAGCTTCGTCAAGTTCATCGGCATCGCCCTGGGCATCTTCGCGGGGGTGGCCCTCCTGGTGGGCACGTTCTTGATCTCCAACACCTTCTCGATCATCGTCGCCAGCCGCACCCGTGAGCTGGCCCTGTTGCGCGCGCTGGGCGCCCGCCGCCGTCAGATCCTGGCGTCGGTGCTCGGGGAGGCGGCCCTCATCGGCCTGGTCTCCTCGGTCGTGGGGGTGGCGTTCGGCTACCTCGTGGCCACCGGCCTCAAGGCCCTGCTCGCCGCCTTCGGCGGCAACCTGCCCACCTCGGCGACGGTGCTGGCCGGGCGTACCGTCGTGGTCGCTCTGGTTCTGGGCGTCGTCGTCACGGTGGTGTCGTCGATCCTGCCCGCGGTGCGGGCCACCAGGGTCTCGCCCATGGCTGCCCTGCGCGACAGCGGCATCCCCACCGGTGGCACCGTGCGCCCGGCCCGGATCGTGATCGGTGTCCTCCTCCTGGCCCTGGGCGCCGCGGGCCTGGGCTTCGGGCTGAACGACGGCGGCATCGAGCTGGTCGGTGTCGGGGCCCTGCTGATCCTCATGGGCGTGGCCGTGATGGCCGTGTTCCTGGCCAAGCCGCTGGCCCGGGCGATCGGGTACGGCCCGTCCCGGCTGTTCAAGCTGCCCGGTCGTCTCGCCCGCGACAACGCCATGCGCAACCCGGCCCGCACCGCATCCACCGCAGCCGCCCTCATGATCGGCCTGGCCCTCGTCACCTTCGTGGCCGTGTTGTCGGCATCGGTCAAGGCGTCACTCGACAAGTCCTTCGAGCGCTCGTTCGCCGCCGACTACGTCGTGTCCGGAACCGGCTTCGAGGGGTTCAGCCCCGAACTGGCCGCTGACCTGCGCCGGGTGCCGGAGCTGGCCGACGTGGTGAGCCTGGCCTCGGGGCAGTGGCGGCTCGACGGCAAGAGCATGCAGTTGACCGCCACCGAGCTGTCGAGTTTCGCCCGCCTGCTGCGTCTCGAGATGGCGGCGGGCACCGTCCCTCCCGACGACGGCAGCGGCCTCCTGGTCATGGAGGACGCCGCGAAGGACCACCAGTGGAAGGTGGGCGACCTGGTTCCGATGGAGTTCGCCAAGACCGGCGTGCAGCAGGTGCCGATCGCGGGCATCTACGAGCGCACCGACTTCGCCGGGAGCTACCTCCTCGCCGCCGCCGACTTCGAGCGCAACTACTCGAGTCGCCTGGCCCAGCTCGTGGTGGTGAAGGCCGACGAAGGGGTCCCGGCCGGGCGGTCGCGGGCAGCCATGGCTCCTGTGCTCGCCGCCTTCCCCAACGCCGAGCTGATGGACCAGGCCCAGTTCAAGGCGTCGGTCACGGAGAGCGTCGAGCAGCTCCAGGGCCTGATCACCGTCCTGCTGGCGCTGGCCATCGTCATCGCCGTGCTCGGGATCCTGAACACCCTCGCCCTGTCGGTGCTCGAGCGCACCCGCGAGCTGGGGCTCCTGCGCGCCATCGGGATGTCGCGCCGCCAGGCCCGGCGCATGATCCGCTGGGAGGCGGTGATCGTCGCCGTGATCGGGGCCGTGCTCGGCCTGGTGGTCGGGGTGTTCTTCGGCTGGGCCGTGGTGCAGGCCATCCACGACACCGGCATCACCACCCTCAGCGTGCCCTCCGGCCAGCTCGTCGCCTATGTGGTCATCGCCGGCCTGCTGGGCGTGCTCGCCGCCGTGTTCCCGGCCCGCCGGGCCGCCCGCCTGAACGTGCTCACCGCCATCGCCTACGAATAGATTCCTCGACTGCCGCGGGATGAAGCTGCACCTCGACACCGACCTGGGCTCCAACGTGGACGACCTGGCCGCGCTGGTGATGCTGCTCGGTAGCGACGAGGTCGAGCTCACGGGCGTCACCACCAGCATCGATCCCGGCGGGCCCCTCCTCCCGCACCCGGCCCCGCCGGATCGCCCCTGCGCCTGCTGTCCGAGAGCGTCGGCGCCGGAGCGACGCCGGCACCCTTCCCGTTCTCGAAGCGATATGTAACACCCAGTGTCGGATTTGGCTTCGAGAACGGGGGTGGTGTCGCTACAGCCAACTCAGGCGGGCGCTGTCGAGGCCGGAGTCGGAGGGCGGTCGGGCCAGCCTGCCCTCGTGGACACCCTCGAGGAGGCGACGGAGCGCCTCGACGATCTCCGGCACCGACGCCCGCAGGTCGGCGGCGTCCGTGGGCCCCACGGCCTCGGCGGGGACACCGGCCTCGGCCAGCAGCCCGGGCAGGTCACGGAGCCGGTCGGCCACCCACCCGGGGGGGTCGGCGCCCATCTCGTCGACGAAGTGGCGGGGGCCGGGCTCCCAGCCGCGGAACCGGGGGTGGTGGTGGGCCCGGTCGAGGCTGCCCGGATTGTCGACCGACTCCAGCAGGTCGGCCCGCCAGATGGGCCGGTCGACGGCGATCGGCCGGGCGGAGTAGATCGACCCCCGCAGCTCGCCCTGCTCGAACAGCCGCACCTCGAGACGCACCCCCTGCTCGGGGCCCTCCTGGCCGTCGAGGGGGTCGGGGTTGACGAAGTACAGGTCGCCGACCACGACGCCGACGCGGTCGAAGCCGAAGGCGTAGAGCATCAGGCCGTGGTCGTGGAGCGGGCCAGCGTCCGGTGGGCGTCGAGCACCTCGGAGATCACCTGGCGCGCGGCCAGGGCCGCCGCCGTCAACTGGACGGCGGGGACGACCAGCAGCACCCACCCCAGGGGGGACGAGATACCGGCGCCGACGGCGACCACGATGGTGGTGACAGGGTTCCCGAGGGCCCACAGCAGCCACCAGCGCAGCACGTGGGCCCGCCGCGGATCACCGGGCGGGAACAGGTCGCAGGTGGACTGGTAGGGCCACCACAGGTTCACGATCGGTATCACGAAGCTCCCGGTGGCCAGGCCGGGGTCCCGCCGGGCGGGCAGGCCCAGGGCCCGGGCATCGCTGGCGGCCCGGTAGAACCAGAGCAGGAAGAGGATCCCGCCTACCAGGTTGGCGATGTTGCCCACCTGGAGGAGGGCGTAGCGGCCATCCAAGCCGTTCTCGAAGGCGGTCGCGGTCTCGTCGCCGGCGTGGTCCACGAGGAAGCGCACGAAGGAGACGACGCCGGCGGCGCTGGCGAGGTACAGGGGGACGGCGGCGAGGACGGCGATCCTGGCCCGTGCCCCCATCCTCTCCTGGTCGTCGAGGCGCAGGGTCACGCCCGCCCCCGGCTCGGCGGCGTGACCGGTCCACGCGGTGCCGTCCCACCACCGCACCGCTCCGTTCTGCCAGGGATCGGGGTACCAGCCGGGAGGAATCGAGGTGTCGCTCACGGCGAGTCCCCCGACGACCCGACGTGGTGGTCCTCGCGAGCGGGCTCGTCGTGGTCCGACGGTGGTTCCGGGTGGCCGGCGAAGCGGAGGCCACGCTGCCGTAAGGGGATTCCGATGCCGGCCTCGTCGAG
>JBPCJV010000061.1:0-7670 GCA_051004925.1 Acidimicrobiales bacterium
GTGCTCGTAGGCCGGCTGGTACCACGGCGGGGCGCCGGGACCGCCGCCCTCGGCCATCACGACCAGATTCTTCCTGGCGTCGATCATCTGGCCGAGCGTCGGCAGCGGGGCGTTCGGATCGAGGGTCCAGGCCCGCTCGGCCAGCCCCGAGCTCTCGATCACCGCCGCGGTGTCGGCGGGCGTGGTGTGGTCCTCGATGTCGAGTACGACAACTTCGTCGGGATGGCTCTCCAGGAAGTCCCTCACGTCGGCCAGGGCCTCGGAGAACCGGATGGAGCCCATCTCGCACCAGTTGTGACACAGGTACATGCCGCGGGCGGCACGGGCCGACGCCGGTACCGAAGCGGCCAGGGCCTCGGCCTTGGCCACGACGTTCGGGTCGATGTCGGCCTGCTCGCCGCTGGGTCGGACCAACTCGCTGTCACGATCGGTGACTACCAACTGGTTCTGCGACCCCAGCATCCGGGCCGTCGTGGGGATGCCGTAGTGCGTGTCGATGAGCAGGGCCCGAATGCCGGAATCGAGCTGCTGGCGGATGGTCCTGATGTGCTCGGCGAACATCCAGCCCGGGTAGCGCTCCGACGACAGGGAGTTGTGGGTGCCGGCGAGCATGACCTTGTCGAGCGGGAGGTCGCACAGGGCCTCCGAGCCGTTGCAGGTGCGTGCGCCCGCCGCCTCCGCCCGCTGGCCGGCGTCACGGGTGGTGACGACCAGACCGGCACTCACCAGGGCGAGCAGGGCCACGGCCACGACCGCCACGACCCGGAAGTTCCGGCGCTGCGAACCGGCGGCGCCGCTTTCGGCCGCGGTCGTGTCGGCCGCGGGTGTGATCCTCCTGACCAGGGCCATGAGCTCGGCCGTCCCCAGGTAGGCCAGCCAGATCCCCACCACGAGCACGGCGATCCGCGACCAGAACGCGTGGTAGCGGATGAGCACGAGGCCGACGAGCACGGCCAGGGCGCCGACCTGCACCGTGCCTCCCGGCGTGGTCCGGCGCCGCTCCACCCACCCGCCGACTACCGCAGCGGCCCGGGCCGGCGTGACGGTACGACCGGCGAGGGCGGAGGCCGCGGCCGCCAGCACCACGCCGTAGCCAGCCATCCACAGGCCGATGCTGCGCAGGTCGCCGGTCCACCGGCCCACGGCGTCCCTGACGGCCGCGGCCAGGCCGCTGTCGGCGATCGGGTACCCCGCGTACCACTGGATGGCGAGGACGGCTGCAGCGACCACGACGCCGTCGACCACCAACACCCGTCCGAGATGACCCACCGTTGTCCGGCGGTCGACGGAGACGGCGATGGCCGACGCACCTGCGGCCAGGCCGCCGAAGATGCCGATCAGCCACATGGTGTGGGCCCATCCCTCGATCTCCCACACGTGGAGGTCGGCCATGTGGTCGGTGACGGATACGAACGTGTTGCCGAGGGAGCCCGCCTCCTTCTGGCCCGGCCGGGCGTTGTTCGGCAGCTGGAGGGTGGTTCCGATCACACCCAGGGCCTGCGACAGGTCGACGCCCTTCTCCCCTCCGGCCAGCAGGGAGCGATGGGTGCTGGCTACGGCCGTGCGGAAGATCGACCGGAACGCCTCGGTGTCGATCGCCCCCCTCGACCGCCAGCAGGAAGGCCGGGCGGAGGTTGACGGCCTGGGCGTTGCCCGCTTCCGCCAGCTGGTCGGTGAGACGGAGGGCGATCTCCTGCCTGATCGCCTGCGATCGCAGCAGGCTGCCGGCCCGCTGGCTGAAGGTGTCGCTGTCGTAGAGCGTGGAGCTGGCCCAGCCCGCGACCACCCCCATGGGCAGCAGCACGGCGGTGACGACGACGAGGACCCGTGCGGCCAGGCGCCGGGCCCGTCCGTGGGTGAGTTGCTCGGGGGCGGTCAAAGCGACCCGAGGGCGGCAGGCGTGGGTGCACGCAGCGCGAACCCCCCGATTGGAGTCATGCTCGAAAGATACCGTCGCGCCGGCGTCGGGCAGGGGCGCACGGGGGCCACAGGGAAGGCGCCGGAATGCGCCCGACCCGACCGGTGATTGAAGGCAGGCTGTGAGGGTGAGCACAGGGGACGAGCCCGCCAGGACCAACCGAGCCCTGGTCGCCTGGTTCGCGTTGGTTGTCATCCAAGCGCTCGTGAACGTCGGCAGCGTTCTGTTCGTGGATGTACCCGAGGATCGCGTCTACCGGTACTCGACCGCCGCCACAACACTGCTTCAGTTCGGGGTGATGCTCGCCGTCGTCTTGATCATCGCCCGGCCACTGGGGCTGCGAGAGATCCTCGCGTTGAGGCGCCCCGCGTCCTGGAGGCGTGCGGGCGCGATGGGCGCTCTCGTGATGGCGGGCATGCTCGTCCTCGTCGTGGGCCTTGGGCCCCTGCTAGACGCGGGCGATGCGCAGAAGCTGGCTCCGAAATGGGACCCAGACCGGCTTGTCCCGTTCATGGTCAATGCAATGTTGATCGCCTTCGTGGGCCCGGTGGTCGAGGAACTGACATTCCGGGGGTTGGGCTTCACGCTTCTGCGGCGGTATGGGCCCGGCCTTGCGATCGCAACGACGGGCGTGGCTTTCGCCCTCAGTCACGGCTTGCTTGCGCTGTTGCCGACCGCCGCCGCTTTCGGTTTCGGCCTGGCGTACCTCCGCAGTCGCACGGACAGCGTCTATCCCGGGATGCTCGTGCATGTGCTCTTCAACGCGATCGGTGTCTTGGCAATCGTGGGTTCGTGAAGCAGCCAGGACGACGCGGGGCACGATTACTCAGACGACTCCGGTCGGCCGAGGAACGAAAGAACCCGGCCCCGCTGCTGCGGGGCCGGGTTCTTCGGTTGGTGATGCTGGGTTCAGCGGTTACGGGATGGGGCCGGTGACCGTCCCCGTCCCGAAGTTGGCCTTCACGCACGGCTGGTTCCCCGTGCCGAAGATGTTCTGCTTCCAGACGTTCGCGTCGCAGCTGGGGTTGCCGTCCCAGCCGTCGTTGCCGACCCGGATGTCGCTCTTAAGGACGTCGTTGCCCGTTCCCTTGTTGGACACGAGCGTGTTGTTGTTCGAGCCCGGGTACGGCACACGGTCCACGTTGCAGAAGTTCGGAGGCGTCGGGTTAAACTGGCCGAACGGGCACACCGTGAACGGACCGTCGACGTGGACCCCGTCGCGGGCGTTGTTGTTCGTCGTGTTCTGGTTCACGGTGTTGTTGGCCGGGATGCTCGGGTCACCCGTGGGCGGCACGAAGATGCCATCGCGGGCGTTGGCCTGGGAGGCGTTGCCGATGATCGAGTTGCTGTTGGCGGCACACGTGACGTTCCCGAACGGCCCTTGACGCAGGATTCCGATTCCGTCAATCGTCGCACCGTCGGGCTGGAACCCGTTGCGGCGGACGTTGTTGGCCTGGACCAGGTTGCCGGTGTTCGGACTACCAACGGGCGGGGCGCCGGGGGGCGGGGTTCCGCCGGTGCCGACCCAGCAAATGTAGCCGTGGATGGCGATCCCGTTGAGCTGGTTGTCGGTCACCTGGTTGGACAGGACCTGGTTGTTGTCGGCGCCCGGGCCCTCGACGCGGATGCCGACGTCCTGGTACAGGCGACCCACACCTGTGGCCGTGGCGCTGAAGGGGCCGCAGGGTCCGTTCTGCAAGCTTCCGGCGGGCGGCAGCTCGTTGGCCACGTTCTGGTCGTAGACCCTGTTGCCGCTCACGATGTTGTTGTCGGAGTTGGCGTACAAGCTGATCCCCGAGAACGGGCCGTTGCCGTGGACCTGGTTGAACTTGATCACGTTGTTGTTGGAGCCCTGCACGAGGATTCCGTCGCCGTAGTTGCACTTGTTGATGGTGCCGGTCTTCATCGCGTGGTTGACGTTGTCGTGCACGGTCAGGTTTCGAAGATTGTTCTTGGAGCCCTTGTTGATGAGCACGCCAGCGTCGAAATCCCGCACGTGGCCGTTCAGCACGGTCACGTTTCGGACGCCCTTGATGAGAACACCGACCTGCTCCATCGGAGTGAAGTTCATTGCGTTGGCCCCGATGATGCTGTAGCCGCCGAGGTTCACGGTGATGTCGCTGGCGCCGATGACGAGGCCGTTGCCGCCGCTCGGGCCACCGATCGGACAGGGCCCGATGTCGTGGGTCAGCGTCACGCTCGTGGTGAGCACGTCACCGCAGTTGACATCGACCGCCGTGGCCGGGCTGGCCGTCACCACAAGGCCGGTGAGCCCGAGGGCGGCCACGGAGAGCACGCCGAGGGTTCGCCCGCGGATTCCTATGGTTGAACCGCTCTTCATCTTCAAGCTTGTGTTCCTCTCATATGGGCCCCCACGTGAATCAGCCGACACGAGGGGGCAATAGTTAGTTCAATCATTGTCGGAACTGGCCCGCCACCTACTAGGTGTTCGCGACATATACGTGTTCAGCGCCTCTGGGCACCTTGTACGCCCCCGTCATCTCGATTCACCTGCGTGGAATGTAGCACAGCCCTTGATCGGCCATCAATGTAAACACGTCGTTAATTTCCGGCGTGTACCGCCACGGGCATGGCCTCGTAGTCGAAGCCACACCCCGCGCCGCGCAAGAGCCGGCCTCAGTCCTTCTTGGCCACGCGGTCGACCAGGTGGGGGGGCAGCAGGTCGTAGTGGTCGTGCTGCAGCGAGAAGCGGCCCCGCCCGCCGGTCATGGACCGCAGGTCGATGGAATAGCGCAGCACCTCGGAGGTGGGCACGAGGGCGGTGATCCTCTGCTCGCCGTCGCCCACCGCCTCGGTGCCCTGCACACGGCCCCGGCGCGAGTTGAGGTCGCCCATGATGTCGCCCTGGTACTGGGAGGGGACGGTGACCTTCAGTGTGGACATGGGCTCGAGCACGACGGGTCCGGCCTTGGCCATCGCCTCGCGGAAGCCGATCGACCCCGCCATCTTGAAGCTCATCTCCGACGAGTCGACCGCGTGGAACTTGCCGTCGAGCAGGGTGACCCGGATGTCGACGACCGGATAGCCGAAGACGCCGGCATGGGCCATGGTCTCGGCCACGCCCTTCTCCACGGCGGGGATGAACTGCCGGGGGATGGCCCCGCCCACGATCTTGTCGACGAACTCGAAGCCCCCTCCCCGGGGAAGCGGCTCGATGCGGATGGACGCCACCCCGAACTGGCCGTGGCCTCCGCTCTGCTTCTTGTGCTTGCCCTCGGCCTCGGCCGACCCGGTGATGGTCTCCCGGTAGGCCACCTTGACGTCCTCGGTCTCGACCTCGACGCCGAACTTGCGGGCCAGCCGCTCTGTCACCACCGCCAAGTGGGTGTCGCCCATACCCGACAGGATGGTCTGGTGGGTCTCGTCGTCGCGGCGGACCTGGAGGGCGGGGTCCTCCTCCTGGAGACGGTGCAGCCCGGTCATGAGCTTGTCCTCGTCGCCCTTGGTGCGGGGCACGACCGCCACCGAGAGCACGGGCTCGGGCCGCGGCGGGGGAGGGACCACGACGGGCATCCCCTTGGGCGCGAGGGTGTCGCCTGTGGCCGTCGCCGCCAGCTTGGCCACCGCGCCGAGGTCGCCGGCTCCCAACTCGCTGACGTTGTCGTGGTCCTTGCCCCGCATGGCGAACAGGGCGTGGAGGCGCTCGTCGGCATGGGTCCGGGAGTTCGTGAGGTGGGTATCCGGACGGATGGTGCCCGACAGCACCTTCAGGTACGACACCTTGCCCACGAAGGGGTCGGCCAGGGTGCGGTAGACGAGCGCCAGGGGCTCGCCCGAGGGGTCGCAGGCGATCTCGGCCTGCCCGTCACCGGCCTGCACCGTGATCGCGGGACGGTCGAGGGGCGAGGGGCCGATCTCGCAGATCAGCCGGGCCAGCAGGTCGACGCCGATGCCCCTGGGAGGGGAGCCGCAGGCGATGGGATGGACGGTGCCCTCGGCCACCCCCTTGGCCAGCGTCTCGTCGAGCAGCTTCACGTCGAGGTCCTCGCCCTCGAGGTAGCGCTCCGTGAGGGCGTCGTCGGCCACGACGATTCCCTCGACCAGGCTGTCGCGCAGGGCGGCCGGCCGGCCCTCGACCACCTCGGGGGGAACCTCGCCCGGCGCGGCCGCCCCGGCCGCGTCGTAGGTGTAGGCCACGTCGGCCAGCAGGTCGACGACACCCCGGAATTCGCCCTCCCCGCCGATGGGGAACTGGACCGGCGCCACCCCGGCGCCGAACTGCTCGCGGAGCTGGTCGATGGTGCGGTCGAAGTCGGCCCGGTCACGGTCGAGCTTGGTGACGAAGAACATCCGGGGCACGCCGGCCTCGGCGGCCAGGCGCCAGGCGACCTCGGTCTGCACCTCGACGCCCTCCACCGCGCTCACCACGATGACGGCCAGGTCGGCGACGCGCAGTGCGGTGTGGACGTCGGTGACGAAGTCGGCGTAGCCGGGGACGTCGAGGAGGTTCACCTTGTGGCCGTCGCATTCGAACGGGGCCAGGGCCAGGGCGAGGGAGATCCCCCGTTTGACCTCCTCGGGGTCGAAGTCGGTGGTGGTGGTGCCGTCCTCCACGCGTCCCCGCCGGGAGATGACTCCGGCGTCGTAGAGCAGGGCCTCGGCGAGCGTCGTCTTCCCGGAGCCGCCGTGGCCGAGCAGGGCGACGTTGCGGATCCTCGCTGCCGGGAAGGTCTTCACTGGCGCCCTCCATCGATCGGTCGTGGCCGTCGCGCCGGAACCGACGGGCCGGGTCTCCCGGAGCCTACCGGTCCAGTCCCCCGAAAACCGGGCCGCCGCCAAACCGGCGCTTCCGCCTCAGCTCACGTATGACAGCGTCGTCATCATCCCTGTCTCCTGGTGGTACAGGTTGTGGCAGTGCAAGAGCCACTGTCCGGGGTTGTCGGCGACGAAGTCGACGGTCACCTTCTCCTTCGGACGCACTATGGCGGTGTCCTTGCGGGGCCCGGCGCCGCCCAGGGGCCCCTCCACCTGAAACGTGTGACCGTGCAGGTGCATGGGGTGGAACATGGTCGTCTGGTTGTCGAAGACCAGACGCACCCGTTGCCCCTCACGAAGCTCGAGAGGTGATTGCTCGTCGAATGTCTTTCCGTTGATGCGCCAGCGGTATGCGTCGCGATCCAGGGTCAGCACCACCTGATGCGTGCGATCGGCCCGCGCCGGCTTCAGGGCGACGCCATCTGCCGCCTTGAGATCGGCGAGCTGCAGCACGCGCCCGTCCAACTCCGACGGGTGGGCATCGGCCGCGGGTGCGTCGCCGGCGCCGGTGCGCAACAGGGCCATTGCCTGCCCCCCCTTTCCCTCGGCCAGGGCCACGAGGGGGAACACGCCTTCTTCGGGAACGGTGACGGCCACGTCGTACCGTTCGCCCATCCCGAGCAGCACGGCTTCCACGGTGACTGGCTCCACCGGGAAGCCGTCGGTGTGGGTCACGGTGAGATCGTGGCCCGCGAGCGCCACACGGAACGCGGTGTCAGCACCGGCGTTGATCAGCCGCACCCGCAGGCGCTCGCCGGGTTTGGCTTCCAGGGTGGCGGGGCTAGCCGGTCCCCGGCCGTTCAGGAGGTAGAGCGGGTAGCGCACGTCGCCGGAATCGCCCCCGAGCAACGGGCTCGATCCCGCCATCTCCATGCCGCCGGAGCTCTCCATGGCATGTTCCATGTCACCGCTCATGCCGCCCATGTCGCTCGAGTGATCCATGCCGTCCATGGCCGTGAGACTGCGGAGGATGGCT
>JBPCJV010000062.1:0-4708 GCA_051004925.1 Acidimicrobiales bacterium
CACAGCGGCTGGCGCCGCACAGGCAGGCACAGCGGCTAGCGCCGCACAGGAAGGCACAGCGGCGGGCGCCGCACAGGCAGGCACAGCGGCTAGCGCCGCACAGGCAGGCACAGCGGCTAGCGCCGCACAGGCAGGCAGAGCACCGTGATCGTGCTCGTCCTGGGAGGGGCGCGGTCGGGCAAGTCGGAGATGGCCGAGGGCATGGCCGCCGATCTGGCCGCCGGTGGTCCGGTGACCGTGCTGGCCACCGCGGTGGTCGAAGACGAAGACATGGCGGCGCGGGTGGCGATCCACCGGGCCCGGCGCCCGGCCGGGTGGGCCACGGTGGAGACGGGGACCGGCCTGGCCCCGGCGCTGGCCGAGCCCGAAGGCGTGGTCCTGGTCGACGCCCTGGGCGCCTGGGTGGCCGCCGCCCCCGAGCTGGTGGTCGACGCCGGCGGCCTGTGCGACGCCCTCGTTTCCAGGGTGGGGCACACGGTGGTGGTGTCCGAGGAGGTCGGCCTGGGCGTGCACCCGTCGTCGGAGGCCGGACGGCGCTTCCGTGACGCCCTCGGCCTGCTCAACCAGCAGGTCGCCGCCGTCGCCCACCAGGTGCTGCTCGTGGTTGCCGGTCGCACCCTGTCCCTCGACGCCGCGCCTGCGTGGCCCGAACGCAGTAGTGGCTCGCCGCGGTGACGGGTCCCTCGCCATGGTGAGGCCGCCGCGTCCGAACCCGGCTCGGGGGGCGCTCGCCTTCCTGACGCCAGTCGGTGGTGCCAGCGCACCGGCACCGGGATCCCTGGCGTGGTTCCCGGTGGTCGGTGCCGTGCTGGGGTTGCTCCTCGGCGGCGTGTGGTGGGCGGCCGGCGAGGTATGGCCGCCGGCCGTAGCCGCCGCCCTGGTGGTGGCGGCCGACCTGGGCCTCACCGGCATGCTCCACCTCGACGGCCTGGTCGACACGGCCGACGGGCTCCTGCCCCCACTCGACCGCTCGCGCCGCCTCGACGTGATGGCCGACCCCAACGCGGGCGCCTTCGGCATCGGCGCGGCCGTGTCGGTGGTCATGCTGC
This sequence comes from Acidimicrobiales bacterium, assembly GCA_051004925.1. Taxonomy (GTDB): domain Bacteria; phylum Actinomycetota; class Acidimicrobiia; order Acidimicrobiales; family AC-14; genus DATAQC01. Next base: position 1,050 of record JBPCJV010000062.1, read on the forward strand.
GGTGGTCCGCGCTGGCCGTCATGACACCCCGGCCCCTGCTTCTCGCCGGCCTCTGGTGCGGGTCGCGCACGGCCATGGTCATCGTGGCCCGCGCCCTGCCCTATGCCCGGTCGTCGGGGCTGGCCTCCGCCTTTCTGCCCGTCGACGGTGGCCGGGAACGCCGGTTCGACCTTGTCCAGCCCGCGCTGGGCCTGGCCGTCGCGCCGGCACTCGCCGCCGTCGCTCTAGGAGTTGGCGGCCTGGCGGCCACGGGTGGCCTCGTCGTGGGCGTGGCCGCGGTGGCGTTGCTCGCCCGGCGACGGCTCGGTGGCTTCACCGGCGACGTCCTCGGCGCCGCGGGCATGGTGGGCGAGACGGTCGGCCTCGTCGTGGCCTCAGCCCAATGGTGACCGGTCACATGTTGGGGGCCGCCGGGGGGATCCTGGTCGACCGCCTGGCGGGCGAACCCCACGCTTCCGTGCACCCGGTGGTGGGGTTCGGAGCGGCCATGCGCCACCTGGAGGCCGTGCTGTGGCGCGACTCCAGAGGGTCGGGAGTCGTCTTCGCGGCAGGCGGCGTGGGCGCAGGGGTGGGCGCCGGGGCCGTGCTGGGCTCGACCGCGGCGGCCACGGCGATCGCCGTGGGTGGCCGGGCCCTGGCGCGGGCCGCCGGTGCGGTGTCGGTCGCCCTTGCCGCCGGTGACCTCGACGAGGCCCGAGCGCTTCTCCCTGGGCTGGTGGGCCGCGACACCGACGGCTTGGACGAGAAGGACATGGCCCGGGCCGTCGTCGAGTCGGTGGCCGAGAACACCGTCGACGCGGTCGCCGCCCCCGCCCTCTGGGCCGCGGTGGCCGGCGCTCCCGGCGCCCTGGGGTACCGGGCCGTGAACACCCTCGATGCCGTGGTCGGCCACCGCACGGCCCGCTACGCCCGCTTCGGGTGGGCCAGCGCCCGCCTCGACGACGTGGCCGGCTGGGTTCCGGCCCGGGTGACCGCGGCACTGGTCATGGCCGTACGGCCCCGGTCGGCGGCGGCGGTGTGGAGGGCGGTGCGGCGCGACGCTCGGCAGCACCCGTCGCCCAACGCCGGCGTGGTCGAGGCCGCGTTCGCGGCCGCCCTCGGCCTGCGCCTCGGCGGTTCCAGCACGTACGCGGGCAGGGCGGAGCTGCGACCCTCCCTCGGCGACGGCCGCCCACCCGAGGCCGCCGACATCACCCGTGCCGTCCACCTCTCGACCGACGTGTCCCTCGCCCTCGCCGCCTGCCTCGTCGCCGCGGGAGTGGCGGCGCGACGTCATGCGACGAGGTGGAGCTCTTGACGATTCCTACGGTTCCCGGCCCCGGTCCCCACGGCGGTGACGGCGTCCGGCTGGCGGCCGCGCTGGGTGTCGACCCCGGCGCGATCCTCGACCTGTCGGCCAGCCTCAACCCGTGCGCGCCCGACGCCGGTGGGGTCGTCGGCAAGCATCTCGACGCCGTCGCCCGCTATCCGGACCCTCGCCGTGCCACCGCCGCCCTCGCCGCGGCCATCGGTGTCGACGAAGACCGGATGCTGCTCACCAACGGCGGGGCCGAAGCGATCGCCCTGGTGGCCGCCGAGGTCGGGGGATCGGTGGTCGAACCCGACTTCTCCCTCTATCCCCGCGGCGGGGGGCCACGATGGCGGTCCAACCCCCACAACCCGAGCGGTGGCCTGGCCGGGCCGGGCCTGGCGGCGGAAGTGTGGGACGAGGCGTTCTATCCCCTGGCCACGGGTGTCTGGACCCGGGGTGACGCCGACCTGGGGGCAGTCGTGGTCGGCTCGCTCACCAAGGTGTTCGCCTGCCCCGGTCTGCGCGTGGGCTACGTGTTGGCCCCCGACGTGGCCACGGCCGGGCGCATCCGCGCCCGCCAGACCACCTGGTCGGTGAACGGCCTGGCTGCCGCGGCCGTCGGCGACCTCCTCGAGCTGGCGGATCTTCGGTCGTGGGCGGCACTCGTCGACTCGTGGCGGGTCGACCTGGTGGACCTGTTGCGCTCCGAAGGGCTGGCGCCCGGGCCGTCCGACGCCCCGTGGGTGCTGGTCGAGGCGCCGGGCCTTCGGGCCCGCCTCGCCCCGCGGGGCGTGCTGGTGCGCGATTGCGCGTCGTTCGGTCTGCCCGACCATGCCCGGATCGCGGTCCCCGACCCGGCCGGCCTGGCGAGACTCGCTGACGCCCTCGCCGCCGCGCCGGAGAGTCAGACATGACCGGAACGCTGATGGTGTGCGGCACGGGCAGCGACGTGGGCAAGAGCCACGTAGTGACGGCGCTGTGCCGGCTGCTGCACCGCCAGGGCGTGCGGGTGGCGCCCTTCAAGGCCCAGAACATGGCCCTGAACTCGGCGGTCACCCCCGGCGGCCACGAGATCGGGCGGGCCCAGGCGGTGCAGGCCGCCGCCGCCGGCATCGACGCCGAGGTAGCGATGAATCCGGTGCTGCTCAAGCCCACCGGCGAGCGCACCAGCCAGGTGGTGGTCATGGGCCGTCCCGTCGGCCACCTGGACGCCGCCGCCTTTCAGGCGTACAAGCCCGAACTGCGCGCGACGGTGCTGGCCGCTCTCCGCGACCTTCGCTCCCGCTTCGACGTCGTCATCCTGGAGGGGGCCGGCAGTCCGGCGGAGATCAACCTGCTGGGCAACGACATCGTCAACCTGCGCCTGGCCGCGGCGATCGGTGCTCCGGCCCTGGTGGTGGGCGACATCGACCGCGGCGGGGTGTTCGCCGCGCTCTACGGCACGGTCGCGCTGCTGCCCGCCGACCTGCGCCCCCTGGTGCGCGGGTTCGTGATCAACAAGTTCCGCGGCGACCCCGCGCTGCTCGGCGACGCCCTGGCCGACCTCGAGCGACGGTGCGGCGTCCCCACCCTCGGCGTGCTCCCGTGGATCCACGACGTGGCCCTCGACGCCGAGGACTCCCTCGCCCTGTCGGGTCGCCGCCCCCGGGCCAGCGGACCGCCTCTCGGCGACACGCTCGACGTGGCCGTGGTGGCGGTGCCCAGGATCGCCAATTTCACCGACTTCGACGCCCTGGCCACCGAGCCCGGCGTGGGTGTGCGAATGGTCGACAACGCCGGCGCCCTCGGCGACCCCGACCTGGTGGTGCTGCCCGGGACCAAGGCCACCGTGGCCGACCTCGAGTGGCTGCGGGGCCAGGGTCTCGACCGGGCGCTGGCCCGCGTCCGCGCCCAGGGGAGCGTGGTCGTCGGGATCTGCGGCGGCTACCAGATGCTCGGGCGCGAGATCACGGACACGGTGGAGTCGGGACGGGGCCGGGTGGCCGGCCTGGGCTGGCTCGACGTGACGACCGAGTTCGGCATCGACAAGGTCACCCGTCAACGCCGCGGCCGCTGGGCGCCGTTGCCCGCTCAGGGGGCCGCTCGGGCCCAGGACCACCGTCTCTCCTGCTACCAGATCCACCACGGCCGGGTGGTCCACGGCGCCACCGCCACACCCTGGATCCACCTGGACGATGCCTACGGTTCCGAGCCCGAGGGCGTCGTGGGCGCGGACGGGCACGGCACCGTGCTGGGCACCAGCCTGCACGGTCTCTTCGACGACGACGGCTTCCGCACCGCCTTCCTCGTCGGCGTGGCCGCCCGTCGGGGCCGGGCCTTCGTGCCCGCCGACCGGTCCTTCGCCGCCGCCCGCGAGGCCCAGATCGAC
>JBPCJV010000063.1:0-10215 GCA_051004925.1 Acidimicrobiales bacterium
GTGCAGGCCCACAGCCCCCGGTACGGCGTGCGGGAACCCCGGCGCCGCCCCCGGTCGCACGATGAGAACCCGAACCCGGTCGCCGACTACCTGGCCGAACTGGGCGAGGCCGACCAGGAACCCGACCGCCTGGCCGAGGAGGCGGCCGCCATCCTCCAGGCCGTGGGTCATGCCCGGGAGCTCGGCGACTGGAAGACCGGCCTGCGCCTGGGCCGAGCTGCGGAGCGGGCGCTGACCGTGTCGCGGCGCTGGGGGGCATGGGAGATCGTGCTGCGCCACCAGCTCGAGGCCGCCCGCGCCCTCGGTGACCGCCGGGCCGAGGCCTGGGCCCATCATCAGCTGGGCACCCGGGCCTTGTGCCTCGACGACCCCAGTGGCGCGCGCGCCAACCTGGCCCGGGCGCTGGCCATACGCGACGCGCTCGGCGACCACGACGGCAGCGCGGCCAGCCGCCACAACCTCGAGCACCTCGACGGCCCGCCGCCCCCGCCGCGGGGTCGCGACGACGCACCCGTGAGTCCCGACGGCCCGCCGCCACCGCCACCGCCACCGCCACCGCCGCGACCGCGCCGAGGGCTGATGACGGCCATCGCCGCGGCCACCGTGGTCATCCTCGTCGCGGGCATCGCCGTGTTGGTCGGCCGCATCGGCGATCGCCCTGCCGCCCGGGCCCTTCGCATCCAGGGGACCGGCTACTCGGTGATGATCGAACCGGCGGATGTCGACTTCGGCGAGGCGCCGGTGGGATCGGCGACCCCACCGCGGCGGCTCACGATCGTCAACACCGGATCCTCTCCCTTGCGCGTGGGCGCGTTGGCCGGCATCGACGCCGCCGCCGGCTTCGTGGTCGTCGACGACGCCTGCGCCGCCACCGATCTACCGCCCGCCGGCCGGTGCGACGTTGAGGTGGTCTTCCGCCCGACGGCCGCCGGAACCCGGAAGGCGAACGTGGCCGTGCCCCTCCCCGACCGCACGCAGTCCGTGACCTTCAGCGGCCGAGGGGTCGACCCTGCGATCCCCGTCCCTCCCCCGGACGTCGTGCTGACGACACTGCCGATCGTCGTCCCCACGACGCGTCCGCCGGTCGTTACCACCACCACGACGACGACAACGCCGCCCGAGGCCGATCTCGCGGTCGAGTTGACCGGCCGGCCGTGCATCAGGGGTATCAAGGATGTTGTCGGGACCTGCAGCGACAAGGTGATCTTCACCGTGATCAACCGTGGCGCGGCCACGGCGAACAACGTGCAGCTGAGCGTCGTCGGTCAGGGTGGGGTGTGGGTCATGCCCGAGTGCCCCGGCGCACCGTCGTGCCGCTGGCCCTCCCTGGCCAACGGCCAGTCCGTCAACGTGCCGGTCGGCTTCGACATCGCAACAGCAACCGCCAGTGCCTCGATCAGAGCCACGGTCGATGCGGCCGAGCGGGATCCGGATCCAGCCAACAACACCAGCGCCTACCCGTGATGTCCCAGCGACAGGAGTCCGACATGAGTGACCAGCCCACGACCATTCAGGGCAGCGTCGGCGGCGACGTGAGCGGCCAGGTGGCCATCGGCCAGGACATCCGCCAGTCGAGCGTGAGCGCCGGCCCCGCCCTCAGCTCCGCGGAGCGGGACGAGGTCCACCAGCTCTTCGCCGCCCTTCGCGTGCAGATGGCGGCGGCCGTACCGCCGGAGGCTCAGGCGGGGGCGACCGAGCGCCTCGAAGAGTTGGAGGAAGCCCTTCTCGCCGACGAGCCCGACCTCACCACCGTGCAGTACGTCAGGCGCTGGTTCGCCCGCCACCTCCCCCGCCTGGCGGGCATGGTCACCGGTGTGCTCGTCCACCCGCTCGTAGGTCGGCTCGTGCAGGCGGCGGGCGAGTCGATCGCCGACGCCGCCGGCCCGTCCGTCTGACTCACCGGCCGTGGGACCTCGGCTACCCCGAATCGGCTCGGGCACGCGCCACCACCAGGCGCCCGATCTCGCGCCCCATCCGTGAACCCTCCACGTGGTCGGCGCGCCAGTGGATCCCGCCGTACAGGCGCGAGAGCCCGGCTTCCTCGCCCATGGCCCGGAACCTGGCCGCGTCGGCGGGGAACAGGTAGGCGAGTACCTCCGCAGTGGCGGCCGAGTACGTGGAGTGGCCGGAGACGTACGCGGGGAACAACGGCGTGCGCAGCAGCGGCGTCCATGCCGGGTCGATCAGGTCGCGCACGCCGTTCTCCGGCCGGGGGAGCCAGTAGGTGTACTTGGCGTCCCACGCGGCCACGCCGGCATCGGCCAGGGCCACGTTGACCAGCGCCAGGGCGCGCACCGCCTCCGGCACGCCGACGTCGTGGTCGCGCAGGTATTGCAGGACGATCTGGTTCCAGATGCCCGCGGGGAGAGGCGTGCCCTCGCCCCCCTCCCAGTACTTGGCGATCCTCCGCTGTTCGTCGGTCAGGCGTTCGTTGATCACGACCAGCTCCTGCGCTTCGGCGAGGAAGGCGCGCGAGCCGTAGTCCGGCGGTGGCGGTGGTCGCAGGGCGTCGCCGGCGTCGAGCACCCAGGTGCGCCACGTTCCCGCCAGGGGCTGCACGGGCGGGGAGACCGACCCAGGGGGCGGTCCCCAGTAACGGGGCTCGTCGGGCGGGCGGGTCCCGTCCCAGACGCGGTCCGAACCGTCGCCGCGCCCGTAGGCGATGACGGCGTCGCCGACCTGGCGGCCCAGGGCCAACCCGGCGTCGGCTGCGGGCCGGTTGCCATCCGCGGCGGCGGTTGCGGCGGCCTCGTCGGCACGCTGTTCGAGGCGCAGTGCGGGCTGCTCGGGGAACAGGTAGGCCAGGGTCCGGGAGGCGGCGCCGGCCACGGCCGCCGACTCGGAGGGGTAGGCGCCTCCAAACACGCCCTGCCAGTGGCGGGCCGCAGCCAGTGCGTCGTAGGCGGCCACGCTCACCAGGGCGTAGGTCCGCGACGCCGCGGGCGGGTCCTTGGTGCGGGCCGACACGTAGCTCATGGCCAACTCGAGCCAGCTGCCCCCCAGCGGATCGCCGGCGCCGGGCTCGGCCGTCGCCAGCGAAGCGTCCGGTGTGCCGGGCGGGGGTGGCGGCACCGGCACGGCGTCGGGCGCGGGGAGCACCCAGAGCTTCCACTTGGCCGCGTCGGCAACGGGGGCGTTCGTTGGAGCGGAGCTGCTCGCGCACGCGGCCACGGCCAGGGTGGCGAGGCAGAGGCCCACGGCGACGACCCGTCTCACGGGCGCGCCAGCGTGGCCGCGGCGTACGCCGTGCGCACCGGTTCGCACCACACCACCACCGACAGGGCCCGGTCGGTTGCCACCTCCGCGGGGAGCACGTAGTTCTGGGCCCCCGCCGTCGCCTTGAGACGGTCGACCTGCACATGCGGTGCGCGGAACGCCTCCTCGCTCGTCCTCGGCGCCTCCGCCTCGCTCACCCACACGAACAGGTCGGAGTTGGCGGTGACGACGAAGGGGTCGAGACGCAGCGCCCGCTGCCCGTCCGGGAGCCGGTACAGCGTGGCCGTGCCCGAGGACTGCTGGTCGATGCCGTAGAAGCTGCCCTCGGCCAGGCGCCCGGCCGGCGTGGCCCCGGGAGGCGGGGGTTCGGAGATGGGCGTGTCCACCTGCTGGTCGACGACGGCCTCCCAATCGTCGCTTGCGGCGATTTGCAACGCAGCATCGCCCGTGCGGATCGAGAAGCCGAACCCCTGTCCGGGGCAGGTCGGTTCCACCAACGGCGCGGGTTCGTCCGCCAGGGCCACGCCGAGGCGGCCGCCGGTGCACCTGGTCGTTACCCGCCACTGAATGGCGTTGCCGGCGATGGCGAACGAGGTCGTGCGCTGGTCGCCCGTTCCCGCAAAGGTCGCCACCCGTTCCCACCGCGGGGCGACCTTGGAGGGGTCGGCGGGGCGGTACGGGTCGGCCTGGCGGTCCGGCGCCGGCCGAGGGCCGGCGGTCTCGTTGGACGCGCTCTGCCCGCACCCCGTGGTCAGGGCGAGCACGAGGGCGACGACGACGGCGCCCCCGAGGCGCGGGAGCATGCGATCAGCGCGGACGGCCGGTCAGCACTTCTTGTCGAGCCCGATGATGTTCACCCCTGGCCGGCCGGCCCGCACGTCGCCGTTGCCGGCCGAACACGTAGCGCCCCCGGGGCGCCACGAACGCCGTGTAGGTGCCGGGCTTGCTGTACTCGTCGTCGTAGCGGTAGGCCGAGGCCAGGTCGGCGCCGAGCATCGGGAACTGCTCGCCCTCCGGCGAAGCCAGCGTGCCCATCACCGTGCCGTTCTCGTAGCGCAGGTCGAGCTTGGCGCCCTGCTCCGACGTGCCCGTGTGACGGCGGTCGGGCCCCACCTCCACCGTGTAGATGCCCGCCCCCTGGCCGCTCGGGGCGGCGAAGTATCGCCGGGCGACGCCGTCGGTGAGGGTGAGGTCGCCCGAGATCCCGTCATCGGCGATGGTGCCGGTGATCCGGGCGTCGCCGTTCTTCGAGGTGAGGGCGAAGTCGGATCCGGTGACGGTGTCGACGAACCACTGGATGTCTCCCGCCGGCTCGGGCTCGGAGTCCGACACGTAGGACCGCACCAGGCGGGAGCCATCGGGGTTGGTCTTCACCTCGAAGTTGAGCCGGTCGGTTGCGTCGGCCACGCGCCCGTGGAACACGCCGGGCGTGACCCTGTCTCCCTGGTCGAGGTCGAGGGCGACGATGTTGGCGCTCGGGTTGCCGCCGCGCACGTCGCCGCCCCGACCCTGGATCTCGGTGGCCTGCCGGGTGACGATCGTGAGGTAGGTGTCGGGGGCGCCACCGGCGATGCCGTAGCCGAGGCGGCGGGTGAGGTCGTTGTGGCGGAATGGGTAGCGCTCGCCCACGGTCGACACCACGTTCCCCTCGACGTACTCCTCCGTCTGGCGGGCGTCCAGGGTGGAGCCGTCGAGTGACATGCCCTTCCAGGAGCCGTCGCCGGCCACGGTGACCTCGAAGATGCCGGCGCCGTCGCCCGCCGGTCGGGTGAAGAAGTTGCGCTGCGCCCCGTCGGCCAGGGTCACCGTGCCGTCGGCGTCGAAGGGCTCGATCTTCCCCTCGATGGTGGCGTTGCCGCTCGTGGAGGTGAACCGGAACGCGCCGCCAGAAGCCTTGCCCTCGAACCATTCCGCGTTGCCGTTCGGCAGGCCGTCGGTGACAAGCACCCTCATCCCGGGCGAGGCCGGGTCGGCGCGGTCGAAGTGGATGGCGACCAGGTTGCCGGTCATGGCCACACCGCCGACGAACACGCCGGCTCCCGCCAGTTGCGCCAGCCGGTCGTTGATGGTGGACCCGGGCTGCTCGGCGGCGTCGTTGTTCTCCGACCCCCCGCACGCCGCCAGCACGACGAGCGCGACCAAGACCGGGGCGATGAGGCGCCGTGTTCGCACGAGGAGCATGTGGTCCAGCCTCCTGTCGGCAATGTTACGGCCGCCCTCGTGTGGGGTCAACGGATCGATGGCGGGCCGCGTCGGTACAGTTCGTGTGCCGGCGGCGGGCTCGCGGCCGGCGGTGAGGAGAGAGGGAGCGACCGATGTCGTCGCAGGCGGCGCCGGCGGGTGAGCAGGCGGGAGCTGACCCCAAGGTGCAGGAGGCCTTCGCCCTCGGGTGGAACGTGGCCGAGCGGCTGACTTCCGTCTGGGCAAGGCCTACGGGCTGGGGCGGGCGCTGGCCGAGACGACGATGCTCCCCAGGGCCGACCGCCCCGAGACGTTCCTCGACGCGTTCCATCCCTTCCGCCTCCGGCACCTGGAGACCTGGCTGTCCGACCTGAAGTCGGCGTTCCCGGCCCATGCCAGTGAGGGCGTCCGCGGGTCGCTCCACAGGTGGGCGTCATGGGTGTGACAGCCGAGGATGGAGATCTGGTCGGAGTCCGAGGGGAAGGTCCTCGGCACCCGACGGGTCGACCCGACGTCGACGGCCGATCGACGGCGGGCCGACCGCGCCATCCGGCGCCAGGGCCAGGTCTGGAGGGCGATGCTCTCCGGCGAGAAGCTCGGCGTCGACCTGCTCTCGACCGAGAACTACATCGAGGCGGCCCAGCACCTGGTCGATCGGCTCGGCGACCTGGTCGGGCGGTTCGTGAAGCGCCGCCGCCTGGCGGTGGCGGGCGTGGTCGTCTTCGTGGCCGCCCTGATGGCCGCGGCCGTCGCCCTCTCCCGTGGCCGCCGCCGCCGTCACCGCCCTGGCCGCCGCAGCCGGCGCCGTGGGGATCTCGTGGAAGGGCGTGGGAGGCACGCTCGGCAAGGCCCTGGCCCGGGCCGAGACTCCCCTGTGGGACGCCCAGCTGGACGCCAGCATCGTCATCGCCGCCACCCGGCTGCCCCAGGAGGTCTGGCGCGAGGCCGCTGCCACCAAAGCCCCCGAGCCCGAGCCCGCGACCACCGAGGCCTGACCGCCGGACCCCCCCAACCGTTCCGGTCAGGTTTCGGAGTGTCCTGGCCCTGCGAAACCAGAACGGTGGCGTCTCGGTGGGTACGCTGTAGCCATGCGCCACAGATGACTCTCCTTTCCTCCTGAGGTTCGTCGGCTCGGTCGGCTGGCGGTCGGTTGGGCCATGCTCGCCGACACCATCCCGATCTACCCGCTCTACGCCCTGCTGTTTGCCGACGCGGGGTTGTCGGGTGCGCAGATCTCCACCCTCTTCCTTCTCTGGTCGACGGTGGGCATCGTGGCCGAGGTGCCGGCAGGCGCCCTGGCCGACCGGTACTCCCGCAGGGCGGCGATCGTGGCGGCCAGCCTGTTCCAAGCGGTCGGGTACGTCCTGTGGATCACCGTGCCGGGCTACGCGGCGTTCGCCGCCGGTTTCGTGCTGTGGGGCCTCGGTGGTGCGCTCGCCTCCGGCGCGCTGGAGGCGCTGCTCTACGACGGCATGGAGTCGATGGGCGCTGCGAGCCACTACCCCCATGTCTACGGCCGGGTGACGGCGATGGCCCTGCTGTCCCAGGTCCCGGTCGCCGTTGCGGCCACGGTGCTGTTCTCCACCGGTGGCTACGCCCTCGCGGGCTGGGCGAGCGTGGGCTGCTGTCTGGCCGCGTCCGCCCTCGCCTCCCGGCTGCCCGAGACCCGACGGGATGCCCGATCGAGACCCGACGGAGAACACCGCGGCACGGAAACGAACACGGAGCTCGGCTACCTCGCCGTGCTGCGTGGCGGCCTCGTCGAGGCGGCCACCAACCCCGCTGTGCGCGCCGCAGTTGTGGCGGTCGCCCTCCTCGGCGGGCTCGACGGTCTCGAGGAGTACTTCCCCCTGCTCGCCCAGGACTGGGGTGTCGCCACCTCGATGGTGCCCCTAACAGTGGTCGCCATTCCTCTGGTGGGGGCCGCCGGCGCCGCCCTCGGTGGGGTCGCGGCCCGGCTCAGCTCGCGCACCCTGGGGGCGCTGCTCGCCGCCGCCGTGGTGCTTTTCGGGGGTGCGGGGCTCATCCGGCAACCGATCGGTGTGGCCGGCATCGCCGTGGCCTACGGCCTGTACCAGCTCGTGCTCGTGGTCACGGACACCCGGTTGCAGCACCGCATCGAGGGACAGGCCCGGGCCACGGTGACGTCGGTGGCGTCTCTCGGCACTGAGATCAGCGCCGTGGCCCTCTACGCCGCCTGGGCCCTCAGCCTGCCGGTGCTCGTCGCCGCCATCGCGCTGGCCATCGCGGCCAGCCTGCCTCGCCTGCTGCGAGCGCGTGCGGACAGGGAGGAACCTGTATCAATCCCGTGAGCAAGGGCTCTGGAGGGGTGATCACGACGGTCCAGGGTTGTCTCACCAATGCACGGTCGTGGCTGCAATAGACAACCGGAACGATCAAAGGGAGATTCGAAATGAAGCTACTGACTGCTGTCATCGCCGCTGACCGGCTTCGGACGGTGACCGCCGCGCTGGACAGCGCCGGCCTCATGGTCACGACCATCGCGAGTGCGGAGGCGCCCGGTGTCACGGGCGGCGCGACCCTGAGCCGCCGGGGCATGCAGTACCAGGACACGCGCTGCATTCGTCTCGAGGTGCTGGTGAGCGACGCCGACGCCGAGGTCGCCCTCGGCCTCCTCGCGCTGGAAGGCGGGACGGCCGCCAGCGGGCTCGTGTGGAGCGCCGAGGTCGACGGCGTGGCCATCCCCGCGGCACCCAAGCGCCCGGCGACCTCCCCCGAGATGGCCGCGGTCCGGCGGTGACAGCGCCCCCGGCGACCGACCGCACCGGCTCGTTCGTTCCGTCCTCGGCGGTCTCCGGGTGCTTGCTGGCTACCTCTGGTGGCTCTCGGCCTTGACAGCCGGCGACGAGCACGGCCTGCACGTGGTCGTCAGAGCCTGGGGAGCTGCTGGTGGCGGCCGATCAGCGGGGCGAGGGGATCGCCGGCGGTGGCCAACCGGTCGGTCACCGTGCGGATGGTCCAGCGGTCGGGCCGGAGTTCGGGGTCGTCTAGCTCGTCCCACCGGATGGGCACCGACACGGGCGCCCCGGCCGCGGGCCGGGGGCTGAACGGCGCCACGAGCGTCTTGTTGATGGCGTTCTGGGTGTAGTCGAGCCGGGCCCGCCCGGCGCGGCGGTCCTTCTGCCATTCCCAGCTCACCAGGTGGGGGACGGTGTGGCCCACGGCGCGCGACACCTTCTCCACCCACGTCCGGGTGTCGGTGAAGGTGTAGTCGCCGGCGATCGGGATCCAGATCTGCACGCCCCGCTTGCCGGTGACCTTCGGTATCCCGACCACGCCGAGGTGCTCGAGGGCGGTGCGGTAGAGCCGGGACAGCACGAGGACGTCGTCGAAGGTGCTCGTCGTGCCGGGGTCGACGTCGATGAGCGCCCACGTCGGCCGATGCACGTCGGGGATGCGGGATGTCCACGGGTGCAGCTCGAGGGCTCCGAAGTTGGCCATCCAGACCAGGGCGGCGACGCTGTCGACCACCGCGTAGCACGTGGTCTCGCCGGGGTCGGCCTCCGGGTTGCGCCACTGCTGCAGCCAGTCGGGCGCGTGGCTCGGGACCTCCTTGTGCCAGAAGCCGGGGCGGTCCACGCCATTTGGGAAGCGGTTGAGGTTCAGGGGGCGGTCGTAGATGTACGGCAGCATCGAGGGGGCGACCTGCGCGTAGTAGCGGACGACGTCGCGCTTGGTGACCGCCCCCTCGTCGGGGCGGGGCGGGAACATGACCTTGTCGAGGTTGGTGAGCTTCACCTCCCGCCCCTGTACCGCCCAGGTGCCGCCCTTCCCCATGGTGTCGAGGGCGGCCAGCTCGTTGTCGGTGGGGCCGTCCCACGTCGGGCGTTCGGGATGGCCGAGGGCGACCGACGCCTCGGCGGCCGGCAGGTCGCTCCTCCACAGCGCCTCGGGGGCGGCGGCAACCTCGTCGTTGGTGTGGCCGCTCTTGACCGACCGGGGGTGGTCCTCCGGATCCCAGCCGGGAACGGCGTGCTCGTCGTTCTTGTGGAGGAGCAGCCACTGCTCCTTTCCACCTGACTTCGGGCGGCCGCCGCCGCCTCCTCGGTGGTCGTCGCGGCGGACGAGCACGCAGCGGCCGGCGAGCTTGGTGCCCTGGAGGTCGAAGTGCAGGTCGCCCTGCTCGATCGACGTCACCGGATCGTCGCCTTTGCTCAACCGCCACGTCCCCCAGTCCCACACGATGACGTCGCCCCCGCCGTACTCGCCCTTGGGGATGATCCCTTCGAAATCGAAGTACTCGATGGGATGGTCCTCGACGTGGACGGCCAACTGCCGGGCCTTGGGGTCGAGCGTGGGTCCCTTGGGCACGGCCCAGCTGGCCAGCACGCCGGCCACCTCCAGGCGGAAGTCGTAGTGGAGGCGTCGGGCCCGGTGGCGCTGCACGACGAACCGGCTGGATCCGACCGGCGTCGTCTCGGACCCGGCCGGCTCGGCGGTGATCGAGAAGTCCCGCTTGGCCCGGTAGGTCTGCAGCCGCTCCTGCGGGTCGCTCACGCCGGTCGACCCACTATCCGGGGACCACCGGAGCATCCGGGAGGTTCACCACGTCGATGAAGACCGCCCGCTCCGTCAACTCCCTCGGAGCCGCGACCGGTGAGTCGGCGGCCCGGGCCCATGCCGGCGTTTCGTCGCCCGACTGCTCGAGTCGTGTGAGCTCGACGGCACCGGCGTCTATGCCGGGGGGGAGCTTGCACCGCTCCAGCAGGACATCCACCCGGTTGGGCCGGGGGTCAGTTGGGCCGGCACCCTCCAGTGTCACCTGCACCGCGTCGTCCGTGCGGGTGACGGTGAGCG
>JBPCJV010000064.1:0-13738 GCA_051004925.1 Acidimicrobiales bacterium
GCGCGTGGTCGTGCTGGGCGCCGGCGAGATGGGCGAGGGCATGGTCTCCGCCCTGACCGGCGTGGGCGACCTCGTGGTGGTCAACCGCACCCGGGAGAAGGCCGCCGCCCTGGCCGCGCGCGTGGGAGGCCGGGCCGTGCCGTTCGAGGAACTTCCCTCCCTCCTCGCCGAGACCGACCTCCTGCTCTCGTCCACCGGCGCTCCCGGGGTGGTCATCGAAGAGGCCGACCTGGCCGCCCTTCCCCCGCGGCCGGCCGACCGTCCCCTCCTGGTCATCGACCTCGGTATGCCCCGCAACGTCGACCCGGCGGTGGGCGGCCTCCCCGGTGTCACCCTGCTCGACCTGGCCGACCTGCGTGCCTTCGTCGACGCCGGCCTCGACCAGCGCCGCAAGGAGGTCGTGCGGGTGCGGGCCCTCATGGCCGACGAGCTCGACCGCTACACCGCCGACCTGGCGGCGCGGGAGGTTGTGCCTACCGTGACCGCCCTGCGCCAGCAGGCCGAGGCCGTGCGGGTGGGCGAGCTCGAGCGCCATCGTGCCCGCCTGTCCGGCATGGACGACCGTCAGCAGGAGGCGGTGGAGTCGCTCACCCGGGCGATCGTGGCCAAGCTCCTGCACGAGCCCACCGTGCGCCTCAAAGCCGCCGCCGGATCACCCAAGGGCGAACGCCTGTCGGGGGCCCTGCGCGACCTCTTCGACCTGTAGGGATCATGGCCCTGCGCGCGGCCACCCGGCGCAGCACCCTGGCCCGCACCCAGACCGCCCACGTGGCCACCCTGCTCGGTACCGACGTCACCGAGGTGCTGGTCGAGACCTCGGCCGACCGGAACCTCGACATTCCGGTGTGGGAGCTCGGCGGCCAGGGGGCGTTCGTAACCGAGGTGCAGACCGCCGTCCTCGACGGGCGGGCCGACATCGCTGTGCACTCGGCCAAGGACCTGCGCTCCACCCCGACCCCCGGCCTGGCCATCGCCGCCGTTCCGCTCCGGGAGGACGCTCGTGACGCCCTGGTGGGGGCCACCCTCGACACCCTGGTGGTGGGAGGCCGGGTCGGCACCGGCTCGGTGCGCCGCCGGGCGCAGCTGGCTTGGCTGCGCTCCGACCTCACGTTCGGTGGCCTGCGCGGGAACATGGAGACCCGCCTGCAACGGGCCTGTGACTTCGACGCCATCGTCGTGGCCATGGCCGCCCTCCGGCGCCTGGGACGCACGGAGGCGGTGGCCCAGGTGCTCGATCCCCGACTCATGCTCCCGCAGGTGGCCCAGGGGGCACTCGCCGTCGAATGCCGCGTCGACGACCTCGACATGCGGGCCCGCCTGGCCGCCATCGAGCACATGCCCTCCCGTCTCGCCGTCGACGCCGAGCGGGCATTCCTGGCCGAGCTGGGCGGGGGATGCGACCGTCCGGTGGGGGCGTTCGCCACCGTCGACGACGACGGCACCATCCACCTCGACGGCCTGGTCGCGTCGGGCGACGGCCGCATCCTGGTGCGGGACCGCGCCGACGGCGACGATCCCGAGGCCCTGGGACACGGACTCGGTCGGGTCCTTCTCCAACAGGCGGGCGCCGCCCAGATCCTCGACGAGGCCGCCCCGACCGTCTCCGCCGCCAACATTGCTGGTTCCGGTCAGGTTTCGGAGGGCCAGGACCCCCCGAAACCAGACCAGAACGGGGTGGTGGCCACCCGATGACCGTTTGGCTCGTGGGTGCCGGTCCGGGTGATCCCGGCCTGCTCACCGTGCGGGGGGCCGAGGCCCTGGCCCGGGCCGACGTGGTGGTGCACGACCGGCTGTCCGAGCTCTCCCTGCTCGACCTCGCCCCGGCCGCGGCGGAGCGGGTCGACGTGGGCAAGTCCCCCGGGGCACCGGTCGACCAGGCCGACATCAACGACCTGCTGGTGAACCGGACCCGGGCGGGCCTGGAGGTCGTCCGCATCAAGGGCGGCGACCCCGTCGTGTTCGGCAGGGGTGGCGAGGAGGCCGAGGCCCTCCGTGACGCCGGGGTCCCGTTCGAGGTGGTGCCCGGGGTGACCTCGGCCGTCGCCGTCCCCGCCTACGCCGGCATCCCCGTCACCCATCGCGGACTGTCCACGTCGTTCACTGTCGTCACCGGTCACAGCCGCCACCGCCCCGACGACCCCGTGCACTGGGAGAGCCTGGCCCGGGCGGGTGGAACCGTCATCGTGCTCATGGGCGTGGCCCACCGGGCCGAGATCGCCGACCGGCTCATGGCCGGCGGCATGGCGGCCGACACTCCGGTCGCCGCCGTGCGCTGGGGCACGCGGCCCGGTCAGCAGACCGTGCGCACCACCCTCGACGGCCTGGCCGCGGCCGAGCTCGAGCCGCCCGTGACGATGGTGATCGGGCGGGTGGCCGCCCTCGACCTGGCGTGGTTCGAGACCAGACCGCTCCTCGGTCGCAAGGTGGTGGTGACCCGGGCCGCGACCCAGGCGTCGGGGCTGGTCGACGCCCTGCGCCGGTCCGGCGCCGAGGTGGTGCACCTGCCCACCATCGAGATCGTCGACCCCGCCGACGGTGGCGAGGCCCTGGCCCGGGCCGCGGGCCGGGTGCGCGACTTCGACTGGGTGACGTTCACCTCGGTCAACGCCGTCGGGCGCTTCTTTGCCCGCCTGGGTGACGCCCGGGCGCTGGCCGACACCAAGGTGGCGGCTGTGGGAGCCGCAACCGCCGCGGCGCTGGCCGCCCGGGGCGTCGTGGCCGACCTGGTTCCCGACCGAGCCCTGGCGGAGGCCCTGGTCGAGGCCTTCCCCGAAGCCAGCTGGTGCCCGGCCGGGCGGGTGCTGGCTCCCCAGGCCGCCGCCGCCCGACCCACGCTGGTCGCGGGGCTGCGCGACAAGGGGTGGCTGGTCGACGTGGTGGAGGCGTACCGGACCGTGCCCGTGGCCCTGGCCGCCGAGTCGATCGGCGCCGCCGCGGGGGCGGACGCCGTCGCCTTCACCTCGGCGTCCACCGTCGACCACTACGTCGAGGCCGTCGGCGCCGGGTCGGTGCCGCCGGTGGTGGCCTGCATCGGCCCCGTTACCGCAGAGGCGGCGAAGGGGCACGGCCTCACTGTGTCGGTCGTCGCCGCCGAGGCGTCGGTGGACGCGCTGGTGGAGGCCCTCGCCGGCTGCTTCCGGCCGTAGCATCTGGGTATGAGCTTCCCGGTCCGGCGCATGCGGCGGTTGCGGCGCACGCCTGCGGTTCGTCGCCTGGTGGCCGAGACCCGGCTGTCGGTCGACGACCTGGTGGCGCCGCTGTTCGTGCGCGAGGGCATTCGCGACCCCCAGCCCGTCGAGTCGATGCCCGGGGTCGTCCAGCACACCCGGGAGTCGCTGCGGAAGGAGGCCCACACCCTGGCCGGCCTGGGCGTGCCTGCGGTCATCGTGTTCGGCGTGCCCGGAGCGCGTGACGCCGAGGGCTCGGGCGCCTGGGACCCCGACGGCATCGTGCAGGTGGCGTTGGCCGACCTCCGCGACGAGGTGGGCGACGAGTTGGTCGTGATGGCCGACCTGTGCCTCGACGAGTACACGGCCTCCGGCCACTGCGGCGTGCTGGCCGCCGACGGGAGCGTGGACAACGACGCCACCCTCGAGCTCTACGGCCGGGTGGCCGTGGCCCAGGCCGCGGCGGGGGCCGACGTGGTGGCGCCCTCGGGGATGATGGACGGTCAGGTCGCCGCCATCCGGGCCGCCCTCGACGGCGCCGGTCACTCCGACGTGGCCATCCTCGCCTACGCGGCCAAGTTCGCGTCCGCGCTGTACGGGCCGTTCCGGGACGCTGTCGACGTCACCATTGCCGGCGGTGGCGACCGGCGGGCCTACCAGCAGGACAGCCGCAACCGGCGTGAGGCGCTGGCCGAGGTGGCCCTCGACGTGGACGAGGGCGCCGAAATGGTGATGGTCAAGCCCGCCCTCGCCTACCTCGACGTGATCGCCGCGGTGCGACAGCGGGTCGACGTGCCCGTCGCCGCCTACCACGTGTCGGGCGAGTACTCCATGATCAAGGCGGCCGCCGAGCGGGGCTGGGTCGACGGCAACGCCGTGGCCCTGGAGCATGTAGGCGCCATCAAGCGGGCCGGCGCCGACGCGATCGTCACCTACCTGGCCCGCGAGCTCGCCGAGATGGGTCTGGATTGAGCCTCTCCAACGAGGAGTTGTTCGATCGCGCGTGCGAGGTGATCCCCGGGGGCGTGGACTCGCCCGTGCGGGCCTTCACCAGGGTGGGCGGCACCCCGTATTTCGTGGCCCGGGCCGAGGGTGCCTACATCTGGGACGTGGAGGGCCGCCGGTACACTGATTACGTGCAGTCGTGGGGTGCCTCGATCCTGGGCCACGCCCACCCCAAGGTGGTCGAGGCCGTGCAGGCCGCTGCGGCCAAGGGCACCTCCTTCGGCGCCCCCACCGAACGGGAGGTGTTGCTGGCCGAGGCCATCCGGGCCCGGGTGCCGTCGTGTGAGCGGGTACGCCTGGTGTCGAGCGGCACCGAGGCGGCCATGACCGCGGTGCGGGTGGCGAGGGGGTTCACCGGCCGCAACCGCATCGTGGTGTTCGCCGGCTGCTACCACGGCCACGCCGACACCCTGCTGGCCGCCGGTGGCAGTGGGCTGGCCACCCTGGGCATCCCCGGCTCCGCCGGCGTGCCGCACTCGGCGGTGGCCGACACCGTGGTGGTGCCGTACAACCAGGTCCCCGACGTGGGCGACGACGTGGCCGCCGTCGTAGTGGAGCCCGTTGCCGCGAACATGGGCCTGGTGGCCCCCGCGCCGGGGTTTCTGGAGGGACTGCGGGAGGCGTGCGACCGGGCCGGCGCCCTGCTCGTGTTCGACGAGGTCATCACCGGGTTCCGGGTTGGACAGGGCGGGGCCCAGGGGCTCTTCGGGATCACGCCCGACCTGACCTGTCTGGGCAAGGTCGTCGGCGGCGGCCTGCCGTTGGCCGCTCTCGGCGGCCGGGCCGACGTGATGGACGTGCTGGCCCCCGGGGGGCCGGTGTACCAGGCGGGCACGTTGTCGGGGAACCCCCTGGCGACGGCGGCCGGGCTGGCCGTGCTCGATCTCCTCGACGAGGGGGCATACACCCAGTTGGCCGGCCGGGCCGCCCAGCTCGGAGGGTGGCTCACCGACGTGATCCGCGAGGCCGGTCTCACCGTGACCCTGCCGGTGGCGGGGACGCTGCTGGGGATGTTCTTCGCCGAAGCCGCGCCCACCGACTACGAGTCGGCCAAGGCCGCCGACGGCGCCACCTACGCCCGCTTCTTCCACGAGATGCTCGACCGCGGGGTGGCCCTTGCCCCGAGCCCGTTCGAAACGCTGTTCCCCAGCCTGGCCCATACCAAGGACGAGCTCGAGCGCACCACCGACCTGGCCGCGGCGGCCGCCCGGGCGGTGGCCTCCGCCCCCCTGGCCTGAGCCGGTTCACGGGCCGACGGACGTAACGGGTGACGGGTCCTCGCTTCGAGCTCGCCGATGAGTCCCGCGGCCGCCATTCGTCTCATCTGACGAGACCAACGGCCCCATTGCAAGGGTCAACGAGCGAGAGGACTACCCAATGGCGACCCTGACCAAGATCACCCCGTGCCTGTGGTTCGACACCCAATGCGAGGACGCGGCGAACTTCTACACCGGCATCTTCGACAACTCCCGGATCGTGCACGTGAGCCACTACGGCTCGGCCGGCCCTCGACCCGAGGGCATGGTCCTCATGGTGCAGTTCGAGCTCGCCGGCCAGGAGTTCCTCGCCCTCAACGGCGGCCCGGAGTTCACGTTCGACGAGGCCATCTCGTTCCAGGTGAACTGCGAGTCCCAGGAGGAGATCGACTACTTCTGGAACAAGCTGTCCGACGGGGGCGAGGAGGGCCCCTGTGGCTGGCTGAAGGACAAGTTCGGCGTGTCCTGGCAGATCGTCCCCAGCTTCCTCATGGACAAGATGCTCCGCGACCCCGACGTCGAGAAGGGCCAGCGGGCCATGAAGGCGGTGCTCGGCATGGGAAAGCTCGACATCGCCGAGATCCAGGCGGCCATGGACCAGGGCTGACCCCGAAGGTCAGGCGACCACCTACGACCCCTCAGTGGTGTCGTCGTCCACCTTGTCGCCGACGACCTTGAAGTCCTTGTCCAGCTGCACGTCGACGGCCGAGCCGTCGGCGCGGGTGACCTCCACCTCGTAGAGGCTCTCCTCGTCGCCCTCCTCGGTACCCGTGACCCGGCCTCCGCCGGTGTGGTCCAGCGCCGCGGCCTCGGCCTGCTGGATCGCGGCAGCGTTGATCGGGCGCTCGTTCCTGTCGTCGCCACCGACACCGCCGGCCAGGGCCACGCCGGCGGTGCCGATCGCAGTGGCGCCGGCAAGGGCGGCGATGCCGATGATGATCCTGCTCCGTCGTTGCATTGTTCTCTCCTCGTCGTTGCCCCGATACGCCGATGATGCGCCGAGCCACCTGAACCTCACCTGACTGCCCGGTGGACCCGTGTCAGCCCCCGTTCATGACGCCGACCGCACGATGGGCCCGATCGTTGTCGACTACTGCGAAAGGGCTACATCATGAATCTGCACCGCTTCGGAAGAGCCGTTGCTGTCGGGGGTCTGGGCGCCGGCCTCCTCGCCGGCGTTCTCGGCCCGTCCGCCGCCGTCGGCGCCGCTCCAGCCGGCTGTTCCGCGCCCCAGCGCGACCGGGTGGATCTGGGCAAGCCCACGTTCCCCGATCCGACCTCCATCACCAACCCGCTCTTTCCTCGTGGCTCCTCCGGCCAGTCGATCGAGCTCGGCGTCGAAGCGGGCGAGAAGCTGCGTTTCGAGGTCACCTACCTGCCCGACACCTTGGTCGTCCAGTGGGACGGCATAAACATCGAGACACGGGTCACGCACTTCGTCGCCTATAAGGAGGGGCGTATCCTCGAGACCGCCCTCGACTATTACGCCCAGGACGCCGCCGGCAACGTCTGGTACTTCGGAGAGGACGTGTCCAACTATGAGAACGGCGTCGTCGTCGACAACGAGGGCACCTGGCTTGCCGGCCGGGACGGCCCGCCGGGCATGATCATGCCGGCCAAGCCCGAGGTCGGCGACGTCTACCGGCCCGAGAACATCCCGGGGTTCGTCTTCGAAGAGGTCACGGTGAAGGCCACGGGCAAGACGGTCGAGGGGCCGAGCGGCAAGGTCCCCGGTGCGGTCTTCATCCAGGAATGCCTCATGGACGGGACGCTGGAGGACAAGCGGTTCGCTCCCGGCTACGGCGAGTTCCACGCAAAGGTCGCCGCCCACGACGAGGTGTACGGCCTGGCCCTGGCCGTCCCGATCGACAGCCTCCGAGGCAGGGCGCCTGTGGAGCTCCGCCAACTGGTGGAGCAGGCCAGGACGGTGTTCCGCGCCGTCCCGAACGGGAACTGGGAGCAACTCTCCGACCGTGTCGACGCCATGGACAAGACGTGGGACCGCTACAGCCGGGGGAGCGTGCCCCCGCGCCTCTACCGTCAGATGACCTCCGCTCTCGTGGCGCTGACGAAGGCCGTCGACAAGCGCGACGCCGGCGCAGCCCGGCAGGCGTCCATCGACGTGGGGCAGGCCGGCCTCGACCTGCTCCTCCGCCACGAGCCGCAGGCCGGGATCGACCGGGCCCGCCTCGGGCTGTGGGACGACCAGCTGGCGCTCGATCGGGCCGCGGGTGATGCCGGCGCGGTGGCTGGCGACCGGGCCACCATCAGGGCCATCGCCGAGCGCATCCGCAACTGATCCGAGGTCGTCGTGAAGCTGCTGCTCGTCGAGGACGACACCAAGATCGCCGCCGCCGTCAAGCGTGGTCTCGAGGCCGAGGGATTCAGCGTCGAGGTCACGAACGACGGCGGTGACGGCCTGTGGCGGGCCACCGAAGGGTCCTACGACCTGATCGTGCTCGATGTCATGCTCCCCGGCCGGAACGGCTACCAGATCTGCGCCGACCTCCGGAAGGCGGAGATCTGGACGCCGATCCTCATGCTCACCGCCAAGGACGGCGACCTGGACGAGGCCGAGGCCCTCGACACCGGCGCCGACGACTACCTCACCAAGCCCTTCTCGTTCCCCGTGCTCGTCGCCCGGGTGCGGTCCCTGCTGCGTCGGGCCGGCGGCCGGGTTCCGGCTCCGGTGGAGGTCGGTGACCTGCGCATCGACGCCCGCGAAAGGAGGGCCTTCGTCGGCACCGTCGAGGTGACGCTCACCGCCCGGGAGTTCGACATGCTCGAGTTCCTCGTCCGCCGGGCCGGACAGGTGTTGACCAAGGACGAGATCCTGGCCGGGGTGTGGGACTCCGACTTCGACGCCGAGTCCAACATCGTGGAGGTGTACGTCCTCCGCCTCCGCCGCAAGGTGGACGGGCCGTTCGGTCGCCGGTCCATCGAGACGGTTCGTGGCGCCGGCTACCGGATCACGCCAACGTGAGGATCAGGATCACCGCCCTGGCCACCCTGGCCGTCGTCGCCGTCCTCATCGTCGCGAGCGTCGGCGTGGTGATCAGCCAGCGGCGCCTGCTCACCGCCAACCTCGACGAGAGCCTCGCTACCCGAGCCGACGAGATCCAGACGCTGGTGGCCGACGGTCGGGTGCCGCCCACGCTGACCGGGCTGGGCGAGGACGACACCGCCGCCCAGGTGCTGGTGGCCGGGTCGGTTGTCGTCTCCAGCACCAACGTGGCCGGCGCCGGCCCGATCGCGCCGCCGCCGTCGGGCGGCCAGACCGTGCGCACGGTCACGGGCCTGCCTCACGACGACGCGTCCTTCCGGCTCGTGTCCCGGCAGGTGGAGGAAGGGGGCAGGCCGGTGGTCATCCACGTCGCCGGGAACGTCGACGACATCCACGACAACACCACCGTCCTGGTCACCTCGCTCAGCGTCGCCGTCCCTGCTGTAGCCCTGCTCCTGGCCCTGCTCATCTGGTGGCTGGTGGGGCGCACGCTGCGACCGGTGGAGGCGATCCGGGCCGAGGTGGCGGCCATCGGCGGGTCGGATCTCCAGCGCCGCGTTCCCGTCCCGACGGGCGACGACGAGATCGCCCGCCTGGCCCGGACGATGAACACCATGCTGGAACGGGTCGACGCCGCCGCCCAGGCCCAGGCGCGCTTCGTGGCCGACGCGTCGCACGAACTGCGCAGCCCGTTGACCCGGATGCGCTCCGAGCTCGAGGTCGACCTGGCTCATGCCGACGGTGCCGACCTCACCGCGACCCACCGCAGCATCCTGGAGGAGACTGTCGGGATGCAGCACCTGGTGGAGGATCTGCTCCTCCTCGCCCGCTCCGGGGGCGGGCCGGCCCCGGCCCCATTGCCGGTCGATCTCGACGACATCGTCGTGGGCCTCGCCCGCCGGCTCCGGGCCGACGGACGGGTGACGGTGGACATGGCCGACGTCGCCGCCGTCCAGGTGCCCGGTCACGCCGCCCAGCTGGCGCGGGCGGTGTCCAACCTGGCCGACAACGCCGCCCGCCACGCAGCCGGCACGGTCACGTTCTTGCTCGTCGAGCAGGACGGGCTCGCCGAACTGGCCGTGATCGACGACGGGCCGGGTATCCCGCCGGAGGACCGCGAGCGGGTGTTCGAGCGCTTCACCCGCCTCGACGAGGCCCGGGGCGCGAGCACCGGAGGGGCCGGCCTCGGCCTGGCCATCGCCCGCGACATCGTCGAGCGTCACGGCGGCACGGTGTCGGTCGATCCCGACCACCGCCCCGGTGCCCGACTCGTCGTGACCCTCCCCCTGGGCCCGAGCGGACCTCTGAGCGGGGCGGCAGGCCCGGAATCCGATCCGGCGGCGAAGCCAGGTATGGCTGGCGCCGACAGGAAGGGGCAGAATGGTCGAGGCGACAACGCGCGGGTGTCTCTCGCGGCTGCCGTTGCAGGCCCCCGACGAAAGGCGGTAACGGAAATGGCGTTGAACTGGCCGCTCCTGAAGAAGGGGCAACCCGCCCCCGGTCCGATGACCGTCGAGCCCATCCGAACCCTGCAGTACCTCCTTCGCCAGCACGGCCACCCCGAGGTCGCGGCGGACGGGATCTTCGGCCCAATCACCGAGGCCGCGGTGCGATCCTTCCAGCAGTCCCATGGGCTCACCGTCGATGGCGTCGTCGGCAATCAGACGTGGCCTGCGCTCATCGCCCAGGTCCAGCAGGGCAGTCAGGGCGAGGCCGTGCGGGGTGTGCAGAGCCAGTTCCAAGCTCGGAACCTGTCGGGTGACCCGTCGAAGGGTCTCCAAGTCGACGGGATCTTCGGCCCCAAGACCGATGCCGCAGTGCGCGGCTTCCAGCAGGCGGCTGGGCTCGGCAGTGACGGCATCGTCGGGCCCCTCACCTGGAACGCCCTGGTGAACGGCGTCCTGGCCTTGTAGCGCGACCCAGGCCGTGCGGCGTGCAAGCCGTAGCCGGGGCCTCAGGGACGGTCCTCCCGGTAGAGGATCTCGAACTGGATCCCGTCGGGGTCCTTGAACGGGAGCACCGAGCCGTACTCCCGCTCGGCGATCGGCGAGTGGGTCACGTCGAGGGCGTGGAGGTGGTCCATCCACTCGTCGAGGCCGGCCCGCTCGTCGACCCTGAACCCCATGTGGTCGAAGCCCGTGCGCCGGGGGTCGAACTCCTCGCCCTGGTTGTCGTCGTGCTGCTGGAACTCGATCACCGTGGCCGTCGGGCCGTGGATCAACAGGATCCCGCGCCAGCCCGGCCCTTCCACCCGCTCGAGCTCGGTGAAGCCGAGCACTTCGGCCAACCAGGTGGCGCTGCGCTCGGCGTCACGTGACGAGAACGAGATGTGCGAAACCCTGCTGAATGCCGGCATGCGCCTCCTTCATCGCGGCCCGTCGCGGAACCGCTCCCCGATGATTCTTGCCGCCACGTCGGGTCCGGGCATGTCGGCGATCTCCCCGGCAACCCGCTCCGCAGCCGAGCGGAAGCTCGGGTCGGACAGGAGCCGCTCGACACCCTCACGGACGGCCGCGGCGGTGGCCGTCCCCGGCGCCAGGGCCAGGCCCGCGCCGGAGCGGACGCACGTGGCGGCGTTGTCGAACTGGTCGGCCGCCTGGGGGATGCACAGGTGGGGGAGCCCCTGGGCCAGGGAGGCGAGGAACGTGCCCGAGCCGGCGTGCGAGACGACGGCTGCGCAATGTGGGAGCAGCTCCGTCTGGGGGATGTACCGGGCGACGTGCACGTTGGGCGGCTGCGGGCCCATCACGGCCGGGTCGGCCCGGGGGCCGAGGGTGACGACGACGCGCACCGGGAGACCGGCCAGCCCGTCGACCGCGGCGGCGACCTGGGAGAGGTCGGTGTTGAACACCGTCCCGAAGGTGACGTACACGAGGGGCGGCTCCGTCTGTCCTGCGACGGGAGGGCAGGTGGCCCAATCGGGCAGCGCCTCGTCACCCGCGGCGGCGAAGGCCACCGGGCGCAGCGGTTGCACGTGCGGCACGTGTGACCGGTCCCCTGCTCGGAGGCTGGGGGGATAGATGTCGAGATAGAGGTGGTCGTAGCTGCCGCCATAGGGGCGAGGCTCCAGGTCCTGCCCCTCCCAGAGGGGCGCCACCGCTCCGGCCACCGCCGACACCCGCTCCCGGGGAAGCAGCGTGCCGAACCCGTGGGTGATGCTCGGCGCGTCCACCGTTGCCGCGGCGATGGGACCGGCGAGCTCGCCCGCCTCGGCGACGACCACGGTGGGCCGCCAGTCGCGGACGACCGGCAGGAGGTCGGCGAGCATCGGCTCGGCCCGGATGGTACCGAAGATCCTTGGGAACATGAACAGCGGCCGCTCGGTGGGAGGGATCGTCGTCACCTCGGGGAACTGCTCGGCGAACATGGTCATGCTCTCGGCCTCTCCCAGGCCGGCTTCGGTCGTGGCGAACCCCACCTTGTCGAGGCGGGCGCACACCTCGGGAGCCGCGGCCCACTGCACCTCGTCCCCCCGCACCACGAAGGCCTGGGCCAGCGGCACCATCGGGTGCACGTGCCCCCAGCCCGGGGTGGTGGTGAACAGCACACGCATCACCCGAGCTTCCCCTGTGAGGCGCCGGGCCACAAGACCTCGCGTCCAACAGCCGCGGCCAACCCGCTCAGCTTAGAGGGCCGCTCGGGCCCACCCCTGGGAAACGTCCCGGGGTGATCCCCTAGACTTTTCGACATCGTGGAGCGCGCCGAGGTCCTCAGCGATCTCCTGAGGCGGGCGTCGCTCACCCCGCCCGACCTGTTCGCGGCCGACATCGCCGCCGCCCTGCAGGACTGCGGCGGCCACCATCTCGTGCTCTACGTGGTCGATTACGAGCAGGAGAGCCTGCAGCCGGTGGCCCTGGCCAGTGAGCTGATGGCCGAGGCCCCCAAAGGGGTACGCGTCGAGGCCACCATGGCGGGCCGGTCGTTCCAGACCCAGCAGGTGCTCACCGCTCCCTCGGAGGACGGTTATCGGGTGTGGGTGCCCATCGGGGAACGGGCCGAGCGCCTGGGCGTGCTCGAGCTGGGATTCGCCGCCATCGACGACGAGCTGCTCAGGCTCACCGCCGACCTTGGCCTCCTCGTCGGCCACCTGATCCAGTCCGCCAGCCGTTACACGGATCACATCGAGCTCCGTCGCCGGCTCCGTCCCATGGACCTGGCCGCGGAGATGCAGTGGGACATGCTCCTGCCTCCCCTCGGCTTCACGTCGCCGGAGCTGGCGATCGCCGGGTTGCTCGAGCCCGCCTACGACGTGGCCGGTGACGCCTTCGACTACTCCCTGAACGGCGAGATCCTCGACTTCGCCATCCTCGACGCCATGGGCCACGGGGTGAACTCGACCCTTGCCAGCACCCTGGCCCTGGGCGCCTTCCGGTTCGCCCGCCGCCGCCACGTCGAGCTGAGGGTGGTGGCCGAGCTGATCGATGACGCCCTAGTGGAGCGCTTCGCCAATGAAGAGTTCGTGACCGGGCACGTGGCCCAGCTCGACGTGGTCACCGGCCAGTTCCGATGGGTCAACGGCGGCCACCCCCCGCCCCTCCTCATCCGGGGCCACAAGGTGGTGGCCGAGCTGGACTGCGAACCGTGCCTCCCGTTCGGACTCGGCATCGACATCACCGAGGTGGGCGACTGCCAGCTGCAGCCCGGCGACCGCCTGCTCTTCTACTCCGACGGAGTCACCGAGGCCCATGCCACCGGCGGCGCCCAGTTCGGCGTCGACAACCTCTGCCGCGCCGTCGAGCAGTACATCGGGGCGGGGCTCCTGGCGCCCGAGTTGCTCCGCCGCCTGGCGCGCGACCTGCGCCGCCACCGAGGCGCCGAGCTGGCCGACGACGCCACGCTCGTCTTCCTGCAATGGCAGCCGGGCCGCTGATGGGGGGACCAGGTGTTCCAGGTCGCGCTGGCCACTTCCTGCCGACTTACCTAGGAGCGACCACCGATGACCAGGATGGAGATGTCGGCTCGGCCACGTGACAACAAGCGGCGGAGTTCGCCGTCGAGCGTCGCCAGCCGCGCGCCGCGCCCGCGGGCCAGTGCGACCAGGTGGGCGTCAGTCACGTGACGGTAGGAAGCGATGCGCGTCCTGTCCACGTGATCGGAGGCAACCAGGGAGACGTCGTCGGCCCAGAACTCGTGGCCGGGAAGGCCCCGGAGTAGTTCGAGGACAGACATCGCGTCAGCCGGAGTGGCCGCGTGAGGAAGCACCGGGTTGGACGAGACCCGCACGAACCCGCTCTCGGTGAGCGGGCAGGTGGCCCACCCCGACGACCCCTGCCCGCTGAACCACGACCGGGCCCTGTCGTGGTGGA
>JBPCJV010000065.1:0-6921 GCA_051004925.1 Acidimicrobiales bacterium
GCCAAGCAGGTCGCCCCCACCAAGCCGCACCCCCGCGCCCCGGACCAGCCTCCGGGCGGGGCCAAGGGCGCCGCGGCCACGGCCATCAGGAAGGCCGCCACCGTCAAGAAGAAGGCCACCGCGGCCAAGAAGCGGCGCTGAGCGCGGCCGGCCCGGCCGACTGAGCTACGGGCGGCCGGCCCGACCGACTACCCGCCGTGACGCGAAGCGTGGGGTGAGTCGGGACAGAACCGCCACCGCCCGGTTGGCCAGGCCCGGCACGTGGCTGGCCCGGCCCTTGTCGAGTGCCTTCAGCGCAGATGACACGACCTGGTCGGGAGTCATCCACAGGGCGCCGGGAATGGCCACTTCGGGAAGCGCGGGGCGGTCGTGGAGCTCGGTGCGCGTAAACCCCGGCATGAGGGCGAGCACGATCACCCCCCGCTTGCGGACCTCCTCGTGCACCGCCTCGCTGAAGCTGGTCAGGCAGGCCTTGGTCGCTGCGTAGGTCGCCCAGTGCGGGAGGGGTTGGAGCGAGGCGATCGACGAGACGTTCACGACCCCACCGCGACGGCGGGCGAGCATGCCGGGCAGCGCGGCTCGGGTCAGTCGTACAGGAGCGAGGACGTTGAGGCGGATCTCCTTTTCCTCCTCGGCGATGTCGAGCTCGGCGAACGACCCGCCGGTGAGCAGACCGGCGTTGTTCACAAGGAGGTCGACAGGTCGCACCTCGTCAGTCAGGCGGGCCTCCACGGCAGAAAGACCGCCCGAGTCCGTGAGGTCGGCGGCCAGCACCTCGACGTCACGCCCGTGGGACTCCCGCAGCGATGTGGCCAGGTCGTCGAGACGATCCCGGCGGCGGGCCACCAGCACCAGGTCGGTCCCGGCCGCGGCCAGCTCGACTGCGAAGGCGCGGCCGATGCCGCTCGACGCGCCCGTCACCAGGGCGCGCGTCCACGCCGGACCGGTCAACGTGCGTCAATCTGGGCGTCGACGGTGGCCACCGGCCCACGTTACCCGGGCGGTGTACCTTCTCCGGCTGATGAAACTGGTCACCGCCATCATCAAGCCCTTCAAGGTCGACGACGTCAAAGAAGCGCTGCGAAACCTCGGCGTGCAGGGCATGACCGTCTCCGAGGTCCAGGGCTTCGGCCGCCAACGGGGTCACACCGAGGTGTACCGGGGAACGGAGTACACCGTCGACTTCGTGCCGAAGGTACGGGTCGAGGTGGCCACCGACGACTCCACCGCGGAGGCCGTCGTCCAGGCCATCGTCGACGCCGCCCGCACCGACAAGATCGGTGACGGGAAGGTCTGGGTGGTCCCGATCGAGTCGGTGGTGCGCATCCGCACCGGGGAGATGGGCCACGACGCCCTGTGAGCCAGACGACCCCGGTGGCCACCTGGGGCCGGCCGGGCTCCACTAGTCTCGTCCTCCGTGCCAGGCCCGAGTACGACGCGTCTGGTCGTCATCGCCACCCTGGTCGTCGGCGCGGCGATCGGTGGTGTGGTCAGTCTGGTGCCCGCGGCCCGCAATGCCAACCTGCTCGGTGGACCGGCCGGGCCCGAGGTCCCGGAGACCAAACTCGCATCCAACGGCCGCGCCCCGTGGATCGCCGAGGAGAACGCCAAGCCCGGCACCAACGACTGGCGCCCCTCGGGCCCCCCGAACAAGAACACCATCGAGGGCTACGCCGACTCAACCAGCGCGACGTACGGCGAGACCGTGCGCATTTACATCTCGACCAGCGCGCCCACCTACCGGGTGGAGGGCTACCGCATGGGCTGGTACGGCGGCACCCAGGCCCGCCTGGTGTGGACGTCACCCACGCTCAACGGCGTCCGCCAGCCGCCACCCACGGTCGACCGCCTGACCCGCATGGTCGAGACCCGCTGGGCGCCCTCGCTCGACCTGGTCATCGACAAGTCGTTCCCCGCGGGCGACTACCTGTTCAAGCTGGTGGCCGACTCCGGCCACATGCATTACGTGCCCCTCACCATCCGCGACGACACGAGCAGGGCGGCGTTGTTGGTGATCAACGCCGTCACCACGTGGCAGGCCTACAACCGATGGGGCGGGAACAGCCTCTACGACGGCGTGACCGCGTCGGGCCCGGGACCCACCGGCCGTTCTCAGGTCGTGTCGTTCGACCGGCCCTACGACAACGACTCCGGCTCGGGCGACTTCCTCGGCAACGAGCTCGCCCTCGTCTCCATGGTGGAGCGCGAGGGATACGACGTCACCTACGCCACCGACATCGACCTGCACCACCGGGCCACGTTGCTGGTGAACCACAAGGCCATCCTCACGCTGGGCCACGACGAGTACTGGACGCTGGAGATGCGCACGAACGTGGAGGCGGCCCGGGAACGGGGGGTGAACCTGGCGTTCTTCGGGGCCAACGCCGTGTTCCGCCAGATCCGGCTGACACCGTCGGACCTCGGCCCGTTCCGGCGCGAGATCAACTACCGGGTGGCCAAGGACGACCCGATCACCGGCGTGGACAACAGCCGGGTGACGGTGAGCTGGCGGGACCCGCCCGTGAACCGTCCCGAGAGCGCGCTGGTGGGCACCTACTACCAGTGCAACCCGGTGGAGGCCGACATGGTGGTGGCCGACCCGACCGCCTGGGTCTTCGACGGCACCGGCCTGGCCGCGGGCGCCAAGCTGCCCCGCCTGGTGGGCCCCGAGTTCGACCGCTACGACCCGAATGCGCCGCAGCCGCCGGGGCCGGTGCAGGTGCTGACGCACTCGCCTGTGCGCTGTAAGGGCCAGGCGTCGTTCTCCGACATGACCTACTACACGACCGCCAGCGGTGCCGGGGTGCTCGGCACGGGCACCAACTGGTGGGTGAGCAGGTTGAACCGGGTGTGCCAGGCGGCCGAACGCTGCCTCGACGAGAACGTCGAGCGCATCACCAGGAACGTCCTCGACGCCTTCGCCGCCGGCCCCGCAGGGGTCGCCCACCCGTCGGTGGCCAACTACTCCAGCCTGACCGGGAGCACGGCGACGACGGCGACGACGAGGGTGGCGACCACGACGACGCTCCCGCCCACGACCGTCGCCCCCACGACGACCCCGCCCACCACCCGCACCACCCGCCCACCGACCAGCCTCCCCACCCTGCCCACGACCCCGTACCCCATCTCACCTCGACCGTAGGAGGCCCTAAATGGATCTCGACGACGCTCGAGCCTTCCTGGCCGAGAACCACCGGGCCGTGTTGGCCACGTTCCGGTCCGACGGGCTCCCCCAGCTCTCGCCGGTGTCGGTCGGCGTCGACGACGGCGGCCGGGCCGTCATCAGCAGCCGGGAGACGGCCTACAAGGTGCGCAACCTCCGGCGCGACCCTCGGGCGTCGCTGTGCGTGATGAACGACGGCTTCTACGGGCCGTGGGCCCAGGTCGAGGGCAGGGCCACCGTGGTCAGCCTCCCGGAGGCCATGCAGCCCCTGGTCGACTACTACCGCTCGCTGTCGGGCGAGCACCCGGACTGGGGCGAGTACCGCCGGGCCATGGAGGAGCAGCGCCGGGTGATCGTGCGCATCGACATCCAGCGGGCGGGCCCGAACCGCCAGGGGTAGTCGTCAGCGCAGGCCGACGGCTCCCACGGAGGCCCGCACGGCGCTCTGGCGGGCTTCCACCGTTCCCGTCAGGGTCTCGTAGGCCACGTCGGCCGATTCGAGGAGGCGGCGGATGCGCCCGTCGATGTCGGCCTGGAACGCGGTGTCGTCGGGACGCAGGCCGTCGAGCACGATCGGGAACTCGATCGGCAGGTAGAACACGTGGTCGTAGCGGGCCCGCAGGTCGGTGACCGCCAGCTGGCGGGACTCGATCCACAGGTGGTCCTCCTTGCGCGGCGCCCGGGCGTGCTCCATCACCCAGTCGGCGTAGGCCAGGACGTCGTAGATCGAGCGGTCGGCGACGAAATGCTCGTGCATCGACTCGGCCCGCCACTGCTTGAGGAAGATCAGCGTCTCGGTCTCCGCCGTGGCGTTCTGGTCGAGGGGGAAGCCCAGCTCGACCACCTCGCGGGCCACCTCGGGGAGGAGGGGATAGTCCCACTCCTTGGCGAAGAGGTTGGCAAGGGTGGTCTTGCCCGTGGAGAAGGATCCGACGAAGGCGATTTTCATGGCGCCAGTCTGGCCGGGATTACCGCAGGCCCGGCGCGGGCAGACATGCACACGATAGAAACGGGGCCGGGACACGGCATCGAGCCGAACCCATCCGTGTCCCGCGACCCACGAGATCATAGGAGGACCAAGAGATGGCTGACGACGAGAACCAGGACGACAACGGCAGCGACGAGTCCAGCTCCGAGGACAACGGCTCCGACGAGGAGTCGGTCGAGGGCGCCTCGGCCGGTGCGCGCGGTGAGGAGCTGTCGGGGGGCTCGGTGGAGGAGAAGGAGGTCGGCGACCGCTCCGACGATCAGCAGGCACCGAGCTCGGGGGCGCTTCCGGGTCCGGTGAACCCGCCGGAGGGCGGCAAGAACTAGTCGAGTCCCGTCTCTCGTCGGGACGGGTACCGTTGCCGCGAATGGACCACCAGGCCGCCGACGAAGCGCAGACGTCGGAGTCGCTCGGGCCGATGCCCGGGCGACTCACCCTGCTGACCATCCACGCCCACCCCGACGACGAGGCGTCGAAGGGGCCGGCCACCATCGCCCGGTACGCGGCCGAGGGCGTGCGGTGTGTGCTGGTCTGTTGCACCGGCGGCGAGGCCGGCGACATCCTCAACCCGGCCATGGACCGCCCCGAGGTGCGCGAACGCCTGCACGAGGTGCGCATGGAGGAGCTGTCCCGGGCCACGGCGGTGATCGGCTACGACGAGGTAAAGCTGCTCGGCTACCGCGATTCGGGCATGCCCGATTCCCCGGAGAACGCCGATCCCCGCTGCTTTGCCCGAGCCCCCTTGGACGAGGCCGTGGGGCGGCTGGTCGAGGTGATCCGGCGCGAGCGCCCGCAGGTGATCGTCACCTACGCCGATGACCAGGAGGGCTATCCGCACCCCGACCACCTCCGCGTGCACGAGATCACGCTTCCGGCCTTCGACGCCGCCGGAGACCCCGGGGCCTACCCCGACGCCGGCCCGCCCTGGCAGCCGCTGAAGCTCTACTACGTGGCCTGGTCGCGGGCCCGGATGGTCGCCATCCACGACAGGTTCCTGGCCCTGGGCCTGGAGTCGCCGTTCGACCAGAAATGGTTCGACCGCCCGAACCACGACCATCGCATCACCACCCGCCTCGACGTGTCGGAGCACGACCCCGTCCGCCGGGCGGCCCTCGTCGCCCACGCCACCCAGATCGACCCGGACTCGCCGTTCTGGTTCGGCCTGCCTCCCGAGGAGGTGGCCTACGGCTACGACGACTACATCCTGGCCCGAAGCCTGGTGGAGACGGGTACGCCCGAGGACGACCTGTTCGCCGGGGTGCGGGAGCCGGTGTCCCGCTGACACCGCCGCTACCATCCGCACAAGCCGACCAGCGTGAGGATGCCACATGCACACCTACCTGAGCCAGGAGTGGCTCGACGCCCAGAAGGAGCTGGCCCAGAGCTTCCCCGAGCGCGAGGGGGCGACGGCCCGGATGCAGTACCACGTCACCGGCGGCCCCGACGGCGACATCAGGTACTACTGGGTGCTGGAGAGGGGCAAGCTGCTCGAGGACTCCCTCGGTGACGACGCCGACGCCGACTTCACCCTGACCCTGTCCTACGACGACAGCGTGAAGATGCAGAAGGGCGAGCTCGACCCCAACGCCGCCTTCATGCAGGGACGGATGAAGGTCACCGGGAACATGGGAAAGCTGATGAGCCTGCTGCCCCTGACCCAGAGCCCCGAGTACAAGGCCATCCAGGAGGACATCCGCGCTGTGACCGTGTACCCGGACACGGGTTGAGCGGGCGCTACCAGATCACATCTGTGGGGGGGCGGGCGCCGTCGGTCTTGGCGAAGGCGTCGGGCACGGGGTACTGACCGAGGACGAAGTTCAGGATGGCGGCGTGCTGCATCTCGACGGGCTGGATCGACGCGGCGATCTTGAGGGCGTTGTTGTTCTCGAGCACGGCGATGTCGTTGAGGTAGGTCGCCGCGGCCAGGTTCTCGAGACCGAGGGCGAACCGGGCCAGGCCGGCCACGTCGGTCACCTGGGCGAACCCGGGGTCGACGACCTCGGTCTTCACCGTCTGGTCGACGCCGGTGATCGCCTTCCGGCCGCCGTTGGTGAGGACGCTGTTCCACGCCGCGGCGTGGTCGGCGTGCTGGGCCTTGGCCGTGGTGGCGAAGGTGGCCACGGCCGGGGGCACCGCGCCCAGCTTGCCGGCGGTGGCCGCGTCGAGGCCGGCCTGGTAGCTGTTGACGGCCAGGTTCTCGAGGGCTGCGGCCAGGCCGGCGACGGCGAAGTCGCCGCTGAGCGGGCGGTAGGTGCCCGGAGGGTCGGTCGGGGTGGGGTTGCCGCCGACGGGCACGTCGTCGTCGGTGCCGCAGGCCACCAGGGCCAGGGCACCCAGCGCCGCCCCGCCACCCGCCAGGAACCGGCGCCGGCTCGTGCGGGTTCGGGCGAGCGCGGCGCCGCCCGCGCGCAACTCGTCGGCCCACTCGTCCACCGCCTCGCGCAAGGCCGGAAGGGTGGCGTGGTGCATCTCGTCGAGGTCGGACGTGAGCTGGAGGAGCTCGGCCTCGGTGATGGCCAGCACCTCGTGGCGACGGTTCTCGGCGGGTCGGGCCGTGCTGGGCTTCTTCCTCACTGGAGGGCTCCCTCGGCCATGGGTCGGGCCTGATCGGTCTTCTGGAAGGCGTCGGGGAAGCCGGCCTGGCCGGCGGCTTCGGGCAGGTTGGCCGCGTTTGCCGGGTCGAGGTTGACCAGGTTGGCCATGTCGGCCTTGAGGAGGGCCTGGACGGCCAGCAGGACGGCCACGTGCTGGGCCTCGACGCCCATGATGC